>LOEW01000232.1 GCA_001516045.1 Desulfosporosinus sp. BRH_c37 | reverse complement strand
ACGGCCCCTTTTGGATGACCGGTGGTCCCCGAGGTATACATAAACATCACCGTATCATCTTCAGTCAGTGGCACGTCTTCAAGGTTGCCATTGTGATCCTTAAGGAGTTGATCAAAAGAGATGGTATAGGGGGGTGTCACCTCACCATTTACAATGACATAATGGAGGGACTCCCACTTATTCTGGTATGGTTCAACAACCTCCCAAAACTCTCGGTCCAGAATCAAAATGCTGGGCTGGGCATTATTGATTTCAAAGGAGAGCTCTTGAGCCTTGTAGCGAGTGTTCAGGGGAATAATAATGCCGCCTATTTTAATTACGGCAAAAAAAGCAATCAGAAATTCAATATCGGTGCCCATGATTAGGGCAACCCGATCCCCCTTCATCACCCCATATTTTTTCTGCAAAGCCTGAGCAAAGTTATCCACCCGCTGAGAAAGCTCTTTAAAGGTCATACGCCGGTCACCTGAAATAAATGCTTCTTTATCTCCGTACCTAGCCACGGCATTACTCAAAACTTCATTGAGAGTCCTTGGCCTGTCTTTAATCACTTTTTGTAGACGTCCTTTTATAAGTTCTTCAGCAATTTCATATTTTTTAAAAATAAAAGTATTTGCCACAGCCTTATTCACCTCAATTTCACCTGATAAAGCTTCAGTGTTTATTATAATTGAATAAAAAACTTTCCTTAATTACCAAAAAGGTTTAAAAATAGGTTAGCTATTAACAGCTCAGTTTGAAACAAATGTTTTATCAAAGTATTAATTTCAATTTTATATCGCATAGCACGTGAAGGCAACCTGTCCTTTACGATAGCGTAGCCGAAAGCCCCTGACTTCAGTCACGGGGATGAAGGCGCCTCGTCGTTCATAAAAAAATTAATAAAACAGAACACATGTACTATAATATATGGTATAATTAGGTAGAGGTGAGCTATCTGATGAACGATAAGTATACGCATAAAGAAGGAATTGTATATCATAATCAGAAGAAACAATACAGCACTATATAAAAAACCAAAACCACGTATAAAGGTGGTGACTGTTATGGCTAATCGGACGAAAAAAGTCAAAGAAGGAATAAAGCCGAATTTTGTCTTAACGCTTAAGCTTGATACAGAAAACTATCAAGAAGATATCTTAGATAAGCGCTTAGATATAGGTAGAAGAATCTATAATGCCTGTCTTAATGAACTTAATAAACGGTATCGCTTAATGGTTGAGAGTAAAGAGTACCAGAGTGTACTTAAAATGCCAAAAACGGATACAGTCCGCAATCTGGCACTGCAAGAGTTAAACAGTAAGTACCGATTGACCGAGTATTCACTACACCAGTTTGTTAAGCCAATGCAGCACCACTATAGGAAAAATTTAGATTCCCACACTGTCCAAAAGATTGCAACGCGCTGTTTTGAAGCCTTTAAGGGGAAGATATACCATACTGCTAATAAAATACACTTCAAAAAGTATGGCGAATTGCAAAGCTTGGAAGGTAAAACTAACTCATCTGGTATTAAGTTCCGGAATAATAGCTTAGTCTGGAATGGACTCTCGATTAAAGTGTTAGTTTATCCCTCGGATGTCTACGCACAGATGGTACTACTACGACCGATTAAATATTGTAGAGTATTAAAGAGTGGCATAAACTACTTCTTGCAGTTAGTTCTTGAAGGCGTCCCACCAGTTAAGCTGGATAAAAACGGTGAGTTCAGGCACAAGGTAGGTAGATCGAAGGTTGGAATAGATATTGGTCCACAGACAGCAGGGATAACCTCCGATGAAAAGGTCAGTTTGTTAGAACTGGCCCCTGAGATAGATACACCTTATCGGAAAATCAGGAAATTGCAGCGGAAAATGGATCGAAGTCGCAGAGCAAATAATCCGAACAAGTATAAGGCGAATGGGACGTTTAATCGGAGTAATAAAGATCATTGGGTAAAGTCTAAGCACTATCAGTCGGATCAACTCAAACTGCAAAGAATCCAAAGTAAGTTAAGGTGCATCCGCAAGCAATCACATAATAGTTTGGCTAACGAGATTATTAGCCTTGGCACAGAAGTTAATGTAGAAAGAATGTCGTTTAAAGGTCTCCAGAAGAGAGCTAAAAAAACGACTAAAAATGAAAAAGGCAAGATCAAGAGCAAGAAACGATTTGGTAAATCCTTAGCGAATAAGGCTCCTGCGATGTTTTTAACCATCTTGGATAATAAGTTGAAGCATCTTGGGACAGAATTGCACAGGATCAAAACCGCTGAGGTTAAGGCCTCTCAGTCTACGTACCTAAGAACCCGTCGACTTTAGTCGCGCGGAGTATCAGTAACAAATGAGTAATCTGAACCAAAGATTATCTGGGGGGGGCTTGATAAACTTCAAGCGACCCATAGTCGCTCCAGAACCCAGAAAAAACACCCGAAAGGCGTTTTTTCATGCTATAGTACCGTATTCCAATATTAAACAGATGCAATTATCGACGTAAAAATGCTCAAAAGCAGAGTGGAGAAATTTTTCAGGGAACTCTTTACTTTTTTTGTGAATTTTTGTTATATTACAGCAAGAGAGGTGATACTCAAAAGACATGACCATTACCAAGGGTTACTGATTTGATCAGCACCGTTGACGGAAAGGAGCGATTCAAGGTGGATTATTCAGAACTTCTGACAAAAAGGAGATCGGTCAGGGACTATGAGGACAAAGAAGTACCGTTAGATATCCTCATACAGATCATCAACGAGAGTTGCCTGGCACCAAGCTCGTCCAATAGGCAACCGTGGCGCTTTATTGTCGTAACAAATAGGGAAGTCATCAAAAGGCTTTCGGACGAGAGTAAACGTAATCTTCTGCATGATCTCGAGCGGAATCCCGACTTTATGAGCAGCAATTACGAGGCTTTACTGCGCAATCAGCACTTTAACGTTTTCTATAATGCCCCGTGCCTGGTATTTATTGTGGGTCCGAAAAAGCTACTGTCGATCGAGGTAGACTGTGCGCTCGCGGCGTCCTATTTCATGTTCTCAGCTTGCGCTAAAGGGTTTGCAACTTGCTGGATCGACCTGGGCAGGTTTATCAATGACAGGGAGTTGCTGGATCTCATCGGGTTGCCCGAGCGCGACCGGATTGTCGCACCGGTCATCATAGGGTATCCAAAAGACATTCCTGGTGTTCCCTGTAGGATGGGGCCCGAAGTCCTGAAGATTGTCTCGTAAGAGGATTCTATTGTGATGCTGCGAAAGATTACTGTATTGTTGATTTACGTCATCGTCGGCATGGATTATCCTTTCGCCGGGAGCGTGGTGCCAACACAATGTCTTAAGGCAGTCCGCACAAGTGAAGAAATTAGCGACCTGGAAAGGAAAGTATTCTGGAAAAGAATGCCTTGGCGCTTTTCCCTGGACTTGGCAAGAATAGGGGTTAGAAATTGGCTAATTCTATGACATCGAGATAATCCCGATTCTTGATTTCAAGAAATGTCATAGAATTTGTAATCAGTGACTGAACGGGAAATATACATAATTCTATCGAAGGGTTGTTGCTGATACTACTCGTTAGGAACATTTCTTTTAATAATGTCTTCTATTAAGAGAAATATTCGGCATCCTTTTTTATTGAGTTAAACAATTCTATGTTATTCATACTTGTTCCTTTTCTGGACGTTTTCACAGTTATACGTGAATAAGTAACTTGACCCTATCGATATATCCTAGAAAAATATCATACTAAAATAGGTTATGAAATTGGCGCCGTTGTTGTATTTGATATTGCATAGAGGAGCTTGTTGAATAACCATAATCCCAAAACTTGTTCAATGGGTTTGAAACAATTTATTATTGCCTTCATCTCTTTTCATTATTTCTTGGATTTGCGGGATCCTAGACAGGATCAACATTCTTCGGGCGGTTGATGACACAGCTTGTTCCGTTACGACTACCAAAGCACTTACTACAAGAAATGCATTTTGCACGGTCCAGATCGCCACTTTGCCAACGATTTATTAGATTGCTTTCACGTATAAGCGGTCTAGAAAGGGCAAAGTATTCAATCTGAGTTTGATTCAGAATCTCCGTCATCAATTCAAAATCTCGATTACCTCCTACTAATATCACCGGCACATTGATTTCTTGCGCTATCTCCGCGGCATAAGGCTTGAAATACGATTCCTGTTCGGACTTTATTATTCTTGAAGGCCCCTCGTTACGCCGTGACGAGAAACTACCCCCACTGACTTCAATCGCGTTGACTCCTAATTCGACCAGCTTCTGGCATACGTATTTACATTCTTCAAAAGTCATCCCTTGATCCATAAAATCTTCGCTATTAATTTTAATCAGAACCGGGTAGTCCGGGCCAACCTTTTCCCGGATGGCTATATATGTTTCTACAACCATTCTTGCTCTATTTTCAATGCTGCCACCAAAGCCGTCGGTTCTGTGATTATAATAGGGCGTCAAGAATTTACTTAATAGATATCCATGCGCTACGTGCATTTGGACGCCATCAAACCTCGCCTGCTTTGCGCGAAGCGCGGCATTGGCGAAAGCTGTTTGGACGAGAAGAATCTGTTGCGGTGTCATTTCGTCCGGAGTGGTTTTGTAACCCAAATCTTCGACTGAGCTTGGTCCCCACATGACCTTACCGTTTGAAGTTTGCGAGCCAAGGCAGACGATTTGAAGGATAATGTTGGCCTTATACCTATGACTCATCTCGGTTAACTTCTTATATTCGTTAATAAATGAATCATCGTAGATAGCCATTTGGCGTGGAATTGACTGCTCTATGTCAGTAACCGATGTAAGACCTGTGATAATTGTACCGACTCCACCCTCGGCCAAATTCTCATAGGCCTGAAATAACTCCTCCGTCATGTGACCTCGTTCATCTGCTAAGCCATCATAAGTAGCTGAACGGAAAAATCGGTTCTTCATTTTAATCCCGGCAAACGGTGTTTGGTCGAATAATGATTTCATTTAATTCCACTTCCTCTATTAACTTTTGATTACTAATATTCATCGAATTGATTTCGGGTAGGCTACCGCAGACAAGGCTTTGTTTAGTAGGCGTTCCGTTAGTTATTGACCGACAGGACAGGATTTCATGCAGTTGAAGCATTGATACTGATTACCTAAATGATGCGATTCACGTAGTCTTTGATACTCTTCACTCATAAGCATTTTCTTTTTCTCTTCAGGCGAACCTCCAAAAAGCTGGTTCCAGAACATTATCTCAGCCCTCACCCCGTATGGAAGTGAATGCGGCATACATTTCATTAAGTCAGTTTTCCCCTCTTCATCCAAAGCTTTTCCTGGGCAATTTTCAACACAAAGATTGCAATGGATACAGAAATCCTCGTTAGGTCTTGACGAAGGTTGCAAAGTAAGGTTGGTAACGATACTAACAAAATTAACTCGGGTACCGAACAGAGGGTGAATTACCAGGTTGTGGCGGCCAAAAGATCCCAACCCAGCAGCAACAGCTGCATGACGATGCGAAAAGTCGGCAATAGCCCTTCTGTCATTATGGATCTCAAACGGGGCAGTCCATGGAATATTAGCTACTTTTGCCCCAAATCTGTTCTCCAGAAACCTGGCAACTCGATAGCTTGCGTTCCTTGCGAACTGCTCCAAATCTAAATAGCCATTAAGGGCAACGCTTAAACTTGGACTTTCACAACTTGATAAGACTTTAAATGCTAAAACAATTATAGACTTCGCATCAGGTAGAAACTTCGTGATCTCATAAGATTTTGGGCTGTTGTAATCAAACGCACTGGCAAATCCTACATCATCAACACCTAAACTCAAAATAAACTCTTGAATCTCTTTCTCCATAAATTCCATACTCCCTTCTTATTAAGAAATTGGTCTAGCATTTTGATAACCAGTCGCACTCGTTATAGTAAAACCTCTCCCCTCTTATTTACTTAATCAAACGTATGCAAATTAATTGTATGCAAATATTATGAATAAATTTTTTTAACTTTTCCCAATTTTGTCCAACATCCTTGAAAAGGTCGCGAAATCCTCACTATCAAACTGGTCTCTAATTTCATTATCAAGCGTCTCAGCAAGCCGAGTAAATTCATCGCGATGCATTTTAGCCTTTTCCGCCAGAAAAACTAGTACCGACCGCCGATCTTCGGGATCATCCTCTCTAGTGACAAACCCTTGTCGTTCAAGCCTGTCCAAGATACCAGTGAGGGTTGCTCCATCCATACTCAGTTTTTGGGCAAGTTCTTTGAATTTAACTCCATCCGTTTCCCAAAGGGAACTAAGTACGTAAAACTGAACTGTGGTTATCTCCAAAGGAACTAGATTCACCTCGTAGTAACGCTGTACCTTTCGCATAGCTCTACTGAGTTTAAAGCAAATATAATTAGAAGGGGAAAAAAAAGACATTGTCACACCTCGTTTGTTTGTATACAAATATTATAGTTCCGTAGGATGCTGATGTCAAACTAAAATTGACTTCTAAAAAGTTGATACCTTGATTTCCCCATCTCCCTTGCCACGCAGGTCCTCCCCGGTAGCTTCGAGTACACGACGACGTGCCAGCCTGATTTGAATCAGGCCGGTACGCCCCGGATATATCCTTCCTCGTTAACCCGCTGGTTCATTACTGCAAGTGGCGCAGGATCTTGTGTCCTGTGCCAACAATAGCCAGGATTTTTACAGCGGGTTTCCTCTTTTTTGATATTAATGGTTGGCAGCCTCTGCGGCCTTCTTCTCCTTGATAGCGCGCCATACTTTTTCAGGGGTAACAGGCAGGTCGTGGAACTTAAGACCAGTAGCTCGGTTGATAGCGTTGACAATAGCCGGTCCAACGGGAGCCGTGCTGCCCTCGCCCGCTTCCTTGGCTCCGAAGGGACCTTCCTCATCGGGTTCGCCGCATATTATGCTCTGAATCTGCGGCATATCGAGCGCGGTCGGGAAGCGGTAGTCACGGAACGATGGGTTGAGCATCTTTCCCTTTTCGTTGAACAGGCATTCCTCATACACCGCAAAACCGAGACCCAGCAAAACCGAGCCCTCAATCTGACCCTCGACCGCCCTAAGGTTGAGCGGACGACCACAGTCGTGCGCAAAGATGAAATCTGAGATGTCTATGCAGCCTGTCTCATCATCGACCTCGACTCTCGCCGCGCCAGTGCTAAAGCTGTATGCCGGAGCATAGTTGCCTTCATTCTTTACATAGATATCCTTGTCTCCATCATGAGCAAAGGAGCCGACTCCGATAACAGCCTTGCCGAAATGCTTTTCTTCATACATCCAAATACCTTCGCTGTACGATATATTCTTTTCGGAATCGCTCTTTATGAATACACGGTGATCCTTCATGGTGATATCCTCGGGCTTACAGCCCCAGCTCTCTGCGACAACCTCAAGCAGCTTGAGCTTTGCATCACCAACTGCCCTGCGTGTAGCGTTGCCTCCAAGGAAGGTTACGCGGCTTCCGAACGAGCCCGCGTCGTAGGGAGTGAGGGTCGTATCCGACTGAACGAGCTTGACCTCGTCCATCTTGAGGCCCAGTTCCTCGGCGACTATCATGGTCATAACCGTATCTGAGCCCTGACCAATCTCGTTGGCGCCCGTAAATACGGTGGCGTAGCCCTCGCGGTTGAGACGAACAGTCGTGCTCGCGGAGGCGTAGGCCGGCGTTTCGAGTACGGGGAAGCCTGTGCCGGAAACAAAGCCGCTGCCAGCGACGCCGATGCCCTCGCCAGGCTTGAGGTTGTTCTTGCGCTCCTCCCAATGGATAGCCTCGGACGCCTTATCGAGCGTCTCTCTGAAAGCGCAGCTTGTGACTTGCAGTCCTGTCGGACCCTGATATCCGGGAACGCAGCCGTTGATGCGGCGCAGCTCAACGGGGTCGATGCCGAGCTCCTCGGCGACCTCGTCCATGTGGACGTCGTTTGCAAAGTGAACCTGACAGGCTGAATATCCGCGCATAGCGCCCGATGCAGGCTTATTGGTGTAAGGACGACGGGCCGTCATGTCGAGATTGGGTATTCTATAGGGGAAGGTTGCCCAGATGAGCGAGAGGGCGTTCGCCGCGATGCCGGAACCGCCGTAGGCGCCACCGTCAAGCACGTGCTGGCAGCGCTTGGCGAGCATTGTGCCGTCCTTCTTGAAGGCGCTCTCGATCGTGAACTCGATCGGGTGACGCGATCTTGTGCCGAAGAAAACCTCCTCCCGGCTGAGGATTATCTTAACGGGACGACCTGTTTTCATAGCCATCAAGCAGGCGCTCAGCTCGTGGGGGAAAGCGTCCAGCTTGCCGCCAAAGCCGCCGCCCACATAGGGCTTGATGACTCTGACCTGGCTCTGGGGAATACCGAGACCGTAGGCGATCCAGAAACGGCTAACGTACGCGCCCTGAGTTGTCGTCCAGACCGTAAGCTCGTTGTTTTCCCACTTAGCTATCGCGCCGTGAGGCTCTATAGCGGCGTGAACCATCATCTGTGTAGAATAATGATGCTTATCGGTGTAATCCGCCTCGGCAAACGCCTTGTCGCAGTCGCCTGCCTGCATCGTGGTAAACATGCTGATGTTGTGCGTATCGGGATAGTGTACTGCGGGAGCGTCGTCCTTCAGGGCGTCGGTGGAATTGAGGACGCAGGGAAGCTCCTCGTAAACGACCTCAATGAGGTCGATAGCCTCCTGGGCGGTCTCCTCGTCGACAGCCGCGACAGCCGCGACCTCGTCGCCGACAAATCTGACCTCATCCCTGCAGAGGGGATCCTTATCCGCGAGCTCCTTGAACGCCTCGGGATTGCCAAGCTTGCCGCCGTGGAAATCCTTGCCCGTGATGACGCACTTTACGCCGGACAGCGCCTCGGCTTTGGAGGTGTCGATGCTTATGATCTTGGCATGGGCATACGGGCTGCGTTTGAGCTTTCCGTAGAGCATGCCGGGAAGAATGATGTCTTCTGTGTACTTGGCTCTGCCCGTGACCTTGTCTTCGGCGTCTACGCGGGTGTAGCTCTTGCCTGCAAGTTCGTAGTCCTCGGGCTTTTTATAAATCTTTTTCAGATGATCGTAGTATTTCCAGTTTTCAGATCTTTCTTTTGCCATTTTTATACCTCCCTCAGTACTTCCGCGGCAGCGGAGATTGCCTCTACTATCTTGGAATAGCCAGTACAGCGGCAAAGATTTCCGGCTATGGCATCTCTAATTTCATACTCTGTGGGGTTGGGATTCTCCTCGAGCAGCACTATGGCAGACATAATCATGCCGGGAGTGCAGAAGCCGCACTGCAGCGCCCACTTTTCGATAAACGCTTTTTGTACAGGGTGAAGATCGGAGTTCTTTTTTATACCTTCGATAGTCGTGATTTCCTGACCGTCAGCCTCAACAGCCAACATAAGGCATGAATTCACGGGCTTGCCGTTCAGGAGTATTGTGCAGGCGCCGCACTCGCCCTCCTCGCAGCCCTTCTTGGTGCCAGTCAGTCCCATATTATTGCGCAGGAAATCCAGCATGCTACGGTTCTCCTGTATTAAGGCTTCGACCGGTTCGTCATTCAATTTCATCTGAATAGTACGCATTCTGTTACTCTCCTCCTTCATCTGTAAAGTAATTTTTTAGAGTACTGCAGCTTCGATATCCTATCCTCGACCGTCAAGTATTTTATGACAGTCAGCGGCCTCGGCGATACTGTCCACCGGACAGTATCGTACCGGAGGATATTGTCTCTATGCTTTGTTGGTTTCGAGAGCTTTTTTGATCGCGCGCTTTGTAAAGACTCTGATCATATCCTTGCGGTATTCGGCGGAAGCCCGGACGTCGGAAATAGGCGAGCAGCTCTCGGAAGCGGCGACACCTGCTTTGGCAATAAGCTCGTCTGTCAGTTCCTGACCGATAAGCAGCTGCTCTGCCTGGGGTGCGCGGATAGGCGTTGTGGCAACCGCGCCTAACGCGATACGGCAGTCGACGCACTTGCTTCCGTCCATCTTGAGCCATGCAGCTACGCCTACGATAGCGAGGTCCATTGCTTTTCTGATCGCGTGCTTGATGTAAGCGGCGTACTCACCCGCTCCCAGCTCGGGGATATTGATTTCCGTGACTATCTCGCCGTATGTGAGAGCAGTTTTCCTTACGCCCTTGAAGAACTCACCGATGGGGATCGTGCGTCCGTTGTCGGGAGATGTACGGAAGGTTTTTATCGAAGCATTGAGAACAAGAAGGATCGGTGCCGTATCAGCGGACGGCGAGGCGTTGCAGATGTTGCCCGCCATTGTTCCTTTGGATCGTACCTGTGTGCTAGCGACAAAATGAGCGGCATCGGCGACAGCCCTGAACCTCTCCTTAACTATTTTGGAAGTTTGAATTGTACGAAGCTTGGTGAGAGCACCAATTTTCAGCCCCTCTCCCGGGACATATTCCAGCTGATCCATACCGGGGACGCCCTTGATATCAAGAATGTACTCGGGTTTGAGCACGCGATCCTTCATCAAGACTATTACGTCGGTGCCGCCTGCCATGATCATGCAGTTGTCGCCCAGCTCAACAGCAAGATTACCTGCTTCTTCAATGCTGTGAGCGATGACATACTCGAACTTGGGTAAAGACATAAACGAACCTCCTTTTTTAGGTCAGGGGACACACCTCTCTTGGGAGCATGTCTTTAGGGCTAGAGGAATGTCCCCAACGTTTTTTTCGGTCGGGTCAAACCGTCCCGACTGCATCGCTATTTATCCAACCGTAAGACTCCCACTTCTTCAAGTGGGAGTGGGCCCCCATACTCTGCTTCGGTGACGAAAGCCTCCAGTGGAGGGTTTCGCCGAGCCGCCTTCCCAATAGGAAAACATTTAGCGGCGAAGGAGGTAGAGTCCATCCTACGGCGCAAAAGTATTCGTCTGTGGTACTGCGCCTTCGGCGTAAGTCTCCACTGGAGACTTACGTCACCGAAG
>LOEW01000231.1 GCA_001516045.1 Desulfosporosinus sp. BRH_c37 | reverse complement strand
TTCGGCGATACTAATCCTACAGCGCTTAGTATTCGTTAAGGGTTATGCGCTTTCGGCATAAGTCTCCACTGGAGACTTATGTCACTGGAGACTATCGTACTGGAGACTTATGTCACTGGAGACTATCGTCACCGAAGCTGAGTACGGGGTGCAGCTCCCTCTCGTAGAAGTGGGAGTCTTACGATTTGGATAATCTAGATTTAAAGTAGGCCTAGGCTCTAAGAAGGGAATAGACGGAACATGGATGATAAGAGAATGTATCGTGCGAAACTTAGAACGATTGAGGAAATTAATTATTTAAGAGGCTTTGGGGTCTTAGCGGTCATAGCGATCCATACAACCGGCTATTTCACAGAAATTAAGAGTTATAACACCTTAGTTTTATTGAATTTATGGACGGATATATTTTCTCAGTTTGCTGTACCCTTGTTTATATTAATCTCAGGGCTTGTCTTAGCAAGGAAATATCGTCATGACTTTTCTTTAACAAAGTTCTACAAAAAGAGAATACGCTCGATTATTCCCCAATACCTAACCTTCTCTGTTTTATATACAGTCTTTAATAACTACGCAGCTATGCAGAGTAACTCACTAAGCACAAATTTCTCTCTCGTACTAAATAATATTCTGCATTCCAGTGCTTCGTATCATCTCTGGTTCTTTTCAATCATTATTCAGTTCTATATTCTCTATCCGATCATCATTAAAATCTACGCTTTCTGCCAACGCCTTGACAGAACTGAATTTTTGCTTGCCTTTTTGTTAATAATTCAGACCCTTTGGATGCTCGGCATACATACCACTTCATTTCCAAGCATTCGGCTGAACTTTATGTCCTTCGTATTCTATTTTGGATTGGGAATCTATTCAGGTGATCATTTTGATCAATTAAAGAAGGGCAGTAATCGCCTAACTCCTTTATTTCTAATAACGTCTTTGGCCTTAACCCTCGGAGTTAGTTCTTTTGTAATTATTGGTTTAACAACGGGTTATCGTTATAATTCTATACCGCCCTACTTTTTTATGGGGGCAGAACTTATTTATCCTGTTTTAAGAATTTCAACTTTTCTATTGTTGTTTAACCTTGCAGCGAGGCTGGCAGGGAAAAAGAGTATTCTTGCAAAAGTGGTCTATAGAATTGGGGATTACTCCTTTGGAATATATTTAATACACATCTTCTTTAACCAATATGCCATAAAGCTTCTTAAGAATAATGCTATCGATTATAACAATTGGGTATTTTATCCGAGCGTTTTAGCCTTCACCGTTGTGTTCAGCTACTTGGCCGTAAGGTTGATTAATTACATCCCATATAGTTACTATATCATTGGTCGCAGGAACAAATCGAACTCGTTCAGTTAAAGTTGAACGAGTTCGATTACGGTACTAGCCCTACTCTACCTAAAGTTTACAAGAACCCCAGCCGGCGATAGTTGTAAATCTAAGTGAGTTGTAGTAAACTTTAGAACGATAAAGTTTCCGGAGTGGTTTGATCGAGAAGGGGCTGAGCTAGGTGTTATTTCGCAAACGGACATTGATATTAATGCTGATTGATGCTATGTTAATCAACCTGGCAGCTTTCGGCAGTTTTTATTTGCGGTTAGAGTCCTTCGGTGGCGGCGCTTTTTTGGAATATTACCAAACGTATTATAATACAGCAGTAGTCGCAACCATTTTGTATATTGCAGTCTTTCATGTTTTCGGGTTATATAATCGGCTTTGGCAATATGCAAGTACAGGGGAGTTACTCTCCATTATTTACGCAGTAACCGTGGGAACTGGCGGAACGGCGGCCGTAGTTTATTTTTATGGTGTTTCTCAGGCCGCCGCACTTCCTTTTAGGATCCCAAACTCTGCAGCTTTGCTGCTGTGGTTGGCTATGGTCATTTTAATTGGGGGTTCGCGTTTTATTTGGCGGATCTTACAAGAAAACACGTATGACCGCCATGTTCCTGGCTCGAAAAAGCAGGTACTTATTGTTGGGGCAGGCGACGCAGGCGTCTTAGCAGCTCGAGAACTGAAGAATCGTAATTATCGAGATGGACGTCCGATCGGTTTTATTGATGATGATCGTTCAAAGCTAAAGTTGAAGCTACTTGGAATTCCGGTTTTGGGTTCTCGTAAGGACATTGTCCGCGTTGTCAAAGGTCATAATATTGATGAAGTCATTATTGCCATGCCTTCCGCCTCTGGTGAGTCAGTGCGCGAAATCGTGCAAATATGTGAAAAATCTGGGGTTGATCTAAAGATTATGCCCGGTGTCTATGACATTATTAGTGGGGATATCAGTGTCAATCCGATTCGACAGATTCAAGTGGAGGATTTACTTGGTAGAGACCCCGTTTGCGTAGATTTAGAAGAAGTAGCGGGTTATGTTGCCGGAGAGACGGTGTTTGTCACCGGTGCCGGCGGTTCTATTGGCTCAGAAATTTGCCGTCAGATTGCCAGGTTTAATCCAGGGAAACTTATCTTGCTCGGGCATGGAGAAAACAGCATCTTTGAGATCGAACAGGAGTTACGTGCCGAACATCCGGGAATCGACTACATAACGGAAATTTTGGATATTAAAGACCGCCAGAAAGTGTACCTAATTTTTGAAAGATATAAGCCTGGCGTCGTTTTCCATGCTGCAGCGCATAAACATGTCCCCTTAATGGAACGAAATCCTGAAGAAGCTCTGAAAAACAATGTAATAGGCTCACAAAATCTGGCAGAAGCGGCCGATAAAGTAAGAGTAAAAATCTTTGTCTCGATCTCTACAGATAAGGCAGTCAATCCAACAAGCGTTATGGGAGCATCCAAACGAATCGTAGAAATGTTGATTCAAAGCCTAGATAGTCATTCCCAAACTAGGTTTGTAGCGGTTCGGTTCGGAAATGTCTTAGGAAGCAGCGGTAGCGTTATACCAACGTTCAAGAGACAGATAGCCAAAGGAGGTCCGGTAACGGTTACCCATCCTGATATGGTGCGCTATTTTATGACGATTCCGGAAGCGGCCCAATTAGTCATTCAAGCCGGGGCCATGGCCAAGGGTGGAGAAATCTTTATTTTAGATATGGGAAAGCCTGTCAAGATTGTAGATCTAGCAAAAGACTTAATTCGGCTTTCGGGCTTTGAACCCGATGTTGATATTAAGATACAATTCACAGGGATTAGGCCGGGAGAAAAACTATTTGAAGAATTGTTAACGGCTGAAGAAGGAATCACCTCAACCAAACATAGCCGAATTTTCGTAGCGAAACCGAACGTTATTGACGTTAAACTCCTTGAAGAGCTAGCGCATATTGTGCGTGAGCGAGGCAGTTATTTAACGCGAGATGAAGTCATTGAATTATTGCAGACAGTCATTCCTACCTTTCGTAAGAAGACAGCAAAAGCAGTAGCCAATCAGTAAGGAGGAAAATTAGTAAAATGATGACCGTTAAGAACGTAATTACCAGCGAAGATGTAGTCGCCATGGCCCTTAAAGAAAAGATCCTCAAGCACGAAGCGCGAATTGGAGTTATCGGTTTAGGGTATGTAGGACTTCCTCTAGCCGTTGAAAAAGGTAAGGTCGGATTCCCAGTGATTGGTTTTGACATTAATCCTGAACGTGTCGGACGTGTGAATGCAGCTGACAACTACATTGGGGATGTTTTGGATGAAGATCTCCGCAATGTGGTGCGCACAGGCTTATTGGTTGCTACAACGGATTTCTCCCGAATAGCCGAATGTGATGTCGTGATTATCTGCGTTCCCACGCCCTTAACCATTACCCGTGACCCGGATATTTCTTATATCCAAGCATCTACAGAAAGAATTGGACAATATCTTCGCCTAGGGCAGTTAATCACCTTAGAAAGCACTACCTATCCAGGTACTACAGAGGAAGTTATTCTTCCCTTATTGGAAAAGACAGGACTTAAGGTGGGCAAGGACTTTTTCCTCGCTTTCTCACCAGAACGCGTTGATCCGGGAAACAAACGCTTTAGCACGAAAAATACCTCTAAAGTCGTTGGGGGGATGACTCCGGTTTGCCTGGAGATTGCGTATGCTCTGTATATCCAAACGATCTCCAATGTCGTCCCTGTATCCTCGCCTGCCGCTGCGGAGCTGACCAAAGTCTTTGAAAATACTTACCGTGCCGTAAACATCGCTATGGTCAACGAATTAATGATGCTTTGTGACCGAATGGGGATCGATATTTGGGAAGTAGTTGAAGCCGCCGGAACAAAACCGTTTGGCATCCAAACCTTTTACCCAGGCCCAGGCGTAGGGGGTCACTGTATTCCAATCGATCCGTTCTACCTAACCTGGAAAGCGCGCGAATACGATTTCCATACCCGCTTCATAGAACTTGCCGGGGAAATCAACGTTGAAGTTTCATATTATGTCGTCAATCGAGTAGTTCGTGCTCTGAACAATGAAAATAAGAGTATGAAGGACGCGAAAATCTTTATCCTAGGCGTAGCCTACAAAAAGGACATCGACGATATGCGCGAATCGCCAGCCTTAAAGATTATCGAGCTCCTGCGTAAACAAGGAGCGAATATCACGTATCATGACCCGTTCATTCCGGACATTAAGCCGCACGGCGGCAGTACTCACCACATGGAGAGCGTGCCATTGACCGATGAAGTGCTGGCAGATGCTGATGGTGTAGTGATCCTCACAGACCATAGTAAGGTTGATTATGAGCGTGTGGTTGCCAAGGCTCGGCTTGTAGTGGATACCCGAAATGCTACGAAGAATGTCCTAGAAAACCGTGAGAAGATAGTTAAAATCTAAAACGACTGGCGCTAGAATTTAATGATTGAGTTTAGCGTTTACAAAGACCCAGGTTTAAGGGGAATCGGCAGATTCCCCTTAAACCTATATCATACCCCAAAACAGCCTTTTCCGCAGTACTAATAGTACAGAATTAACCATGAACATGCTACTCTACAGATTTGTAAGAAAGATTGCCCCTTTTCGTAAAAGAGAAAAGAATATAATATAATATAATAATATATTATCGAAAAGAAAAGAGTTGTTGAATTATGAACGAGGAAAAAAAGATACGGTTTGCGATCATTGGGTGTGGAAGAATTGCTCCGAAACATGCGGAATCTATTGTGGCGCTTCCTGAAGCAGAACTCGTCGCGGTATGTGATATTGTGCCGGAGTTGGCTCAAGCCTTTGCCGATAAATATGGAGCAGAGCCCTATACTGACTATTTAGAAATGTTAAAGAGGGAGGACATTGATGTCGTCACGATTGCGACATCGAGTGGACTACATGCTGAAATTGGGATCGCAGCGGCAGAAGCAGGCAAGCATATATTGGTAGAAAAGCCAATGGCCATGACCTTGAGAACTGCCGATCAGATGATTGCGGCTTGCCACAAAGCAGGCGTTAAATTAGGCGTCATACATCAGAACCGTTTTAACGACTCGATTAAACTTCTTCGCACTGCCTTAGAAGGCGGCCGCTTTGGCAAATTAACTCACGGACAGGCCACCGTCCGTTGGAATCGAAACGATAATTATTATACTCAAGCACCATGGCGCGGGACTAAGCTCCAAGACGGCGGGGTACTTATGAATCAATCCATTCACAACATTGACCTTTTACAATGGACCTTTGGACCAGTGGAGTCTGTTTTTGGATATACTGCAACTTTTATGCGCAAAATTGAAATGGAAGATATGGGTGCAGCCGTGATCAAGTTCAAAAGCGGTGCCATCGGACTTATTGAAGCAGCTTCAACCATCTATCCAACAAACATTGAAGAGACCTTAAATGTCTTCGGCGAAACGGGATCAGTCATCGTCGGAGGAATAGCCGTTAATCGAATTGAAGTTTGGGAATTCCCTGACAGCGTGGCAGAGAAAAAAGATATCTTCGCCAGTCAGGAAGGGGATCCGCCGAACGTCTACGGCTTTGGACATCGAGAACTAATTTTGGATCTTATCCAGGCTATTCGGGAAGACAGAGAACCGGCAATCCCAGGGGAAGAAGGGCGTAAAGCGCTCGAAATCATCTTAGCGATCTATAAGTGCCAGGAGACGAAGGAGCCGGTAGTGTTTCCGATGGCTGTCGAGTAACGGGGCGGGGGAGTTTGATTTACAACGTTCATTCCGTAAGCTGCGTAGACCAAACTCCGGGTAAGGCAGGTACAGTCACGGTAAAACCGCCGTCCTCCTCATCGAAATCCAGAATAATTCTAAATCTATTTCCCATCAGTAAATTCCTCCGTTACGTTATTTATAAGAGAAATAATATTAGCCCGAAAGACCTTGCTCTTTGTGGATTATTATAACATGAACAACGATTATCAAGGAATGTGAGTTTTACGAAAGGAAGAGATACAATGACTTATCGGATGATCGCCCCCAGTGCCACCGTATCGGCCAGCGTAACCGTTGGGCCTTTCAGCGTGATCGGTGAAAACGTCGTGCTCGGGGAAAATGTGGTCTTGGGAGTAGGGTGTGTCCTTAGTGACGGAGCTAATGTTGGGGCTGGGAGTGTGCTTGGCAACTATGTCACTGTCGGTGCAGGGAGTGTAATAGGCGCACGGACCCGCTTAGGGGATCACACCACCATTTACCCACAAGCTGAGCTTGGAGAAGACGGTTTTATCGGGAGCAGTTCTTCGATCGGGCGTTTGCCTAAGGCTGCAGCTACGAGTACGGTTAAAGCGCAGGCAGATTTGCCTCCTCTGCGGATGGGAAATGGGTTCACAGTCGGGTGTTCTGTCGTTCTCTATGCAGGGACAAGCTACGCAGACAAGGCCTTCGTCGGAGACGGAGCGATAGTCCGGGAGAGATGCTCAATTAGCCAGAATGTCGTCATAGGGAGCGGAGTTACGGTAGAAAATGATACCAAAATTGGTTCGTTTACAAAGATCCAGACGGGTTCGTATATCACGGCCTATATGGAGATCGGCGAACGAGTGTTTATCGCTCCCATGGTTACAACGACAAATGACAATTTTATGGGACGTACCGAAAAACGCTTCAAATTAATCAAAGGTGCCACAATTCAGCGAGGAGCACGGATCGGCGGAGGGGCTATCCTCTTACCGGGCGTGAAGGTCGCTCCAGAAACCTTCGTAGCGGCAGGAGCCATCATTACCAAAGACACCACCGAAAAACGTGTCCTAAAAGGTTTCCCAGCCAAAGACCTTCGCGGGGTTCCAGAAGAAGAACTCCTACCCCAAGAATAATGCGAATTTTGAGGACAGTTCTCTTGACTTGCACTTAGAGCCGTTAAGTCCTTTGACTTAACCAAGCATGGATGGAAAAGCTACAAACGTCAGATTAGACAGAAGAACCGTCCCCTCGCTTCCTCCCCGTATCCCGTTAAAGCGCTTTTGCGTCAAAGACGCAAACAGCCCCCAGAG
Organism: Desulfosporosinus sp. BRH_c37; assembly: GCA_001516045.1. Lineage (GTDB taxonomy): Bacteria > Bacillota > Desulfitobacteriia > Desulfitobacteriales > Desulfitobacteriaceae > Desulfosporosinus. Next base: position 27,824 of record LOEW01000231.1, on the reverse strand, counting down.
TGCCTCACGTCGTACCAACCCCCCGTAGACCCAAGCCAGAGGAAGTGTTTTAACTTAGAGAGCATGGAGAGAGGAATTGCGTCAATGAGCGTAGGCGATAAGGCGTAAAGAAACTCAACGGGACTTGTCCAAGGATGGACTGATGTCGCGGTGCCAAGGATGGCATGGAGCGACCACTTGCAGAAAGCCCAGAGGTTTTGAGTTTTAGCCTTAGCGACAAGTGAATAGCAATGAAACGTATGCGAACGGGTTAACACACTGACTCCCACGAAAGGAAGATTAACTATGAGCATTCCGTTATTAGATCTTCAAGCCCAGTATTTGACGATAAAAGAGGAAATTAATCAGGCTATCCAAAACGTGCTGGATTCTTCAGTATATATTATGGGTCCGGAAATGAAGACGTTAGAGAAGGAAATTGCTGCTTTCTGCGGGACGAAGGATGCTGTTGCTGTAGCTAACGGTACTGATGCTTTGGTGCTCACGCTTAAGGCCTTCGGCATCGGCCCAGGGGATGAAGTGATTACCACTCCATTTACGTTCTTCGCCTCGGCAGAAACGATCGCTCAGGTTGGGGCAACGCCGGTTTTCGTAGATATTGACCCTCTAACACTAAACATGGACCTGACTAAGCTTGAGAAGAAAATAACCCCAAAAACAAAAGCAATTATCCCAGTACATATTTTCGGTCAAATGGTGGATGTTGAAAAAATCATGGAAATTGCCGCTCGCCATGACCTAAAAGTCATTGAAGACGCTGCCCAAGCGATTGGTGCAGAGTATAGAGGCAAAAAGGCCGGTTCTATTGGACATGCCGCAACTTTTAGCTTCTTCCCAACCAAAAATTTAGGAGCCTATGGAGATGGCGGAATGATCGTCACAAATGATGAATACTTGGCTGCGCAACTGCGGATGCTTCGTTTTCATGGCTGCAAAATCAAGTATTATCATGACGAAATAGGGTATAACAGCCGTCTTGACGAGCTCCAAGCCGCGATTTTGCGGGTTAAGCTACGTTATCTGGACGTTTGGAACGAAGGCCGACGGGATAAAGCCAAGGTTTATGACCAACTCCTCGCCGATGCGGCGGTTCAGATACCGGGCCGTGACCCTCAAGCATTGCCCATCTATCACTTATATGTGCTTCGGACGGAGGAACGTAGTGTCCTGATGGAGCGTCTAAAGGCCGCCGGAGTGGCTAATGCCATCTATTATCCCGTTCCGCTCCATTTACAAAAGGCGTTTCGCCCTCTAGGATATAAGGTCGGAGATTTTCCAGTGGCAGAAAAAGCTTGTGAACAAGCCCTGGCAATACCTTGTTATCCTGAACTGAGCTTAGAACAACAACGAGAGATCGCAGCCATAATTAAAGGTTAGGCTGATAAGGGGGGGAGACGAGAAAGATGTTTTGGAACACAGGGGTTACACGTAATAACTCAAACAAGTTGCTACTGCTTATCTTAATAATGTTATCAGCAATGCTCCTGCCATCGTTTGAAATCCGCCCGAGTTTGCCGCGTGTTCGTCTGGATGAAGTACTAATTTTTGGGGCCCTGGCAGTCAATCTCTTCTACTGGTTAACATCCCGTTTTCGTTATCGTTGGGACTACGATTTTGGTTTAGCTGAACAAGAAGGTCAGAGAAGGGCTCAGATGGCGGTGACGAAGGTTTTCCTGCTTTTCATAGCGTCCATCGTTATTTCCAATGTTTTTGCCGTGCTTTTTTTAGGGATATCTTTTGGTATCCGAGACGTTATGGAAGGGGTTATGATTGCCAAATACTATTTAGTCATCACCCTTGCTCTTTCCTTGGATTTGCAAGATGGAGAATTCCATGTCTTACAGAACGCATTTTTCGCAGGGTATAGCATTATTTTGCTTCTTTCGTGGGGTCAATTTTTAAATATTGCCAATATCAATGCCTGGTTAACGCCCTTGATTGCCCAGGCTCACTTAGACAACTTAGTAAATGCTAATCCGCCTCGAGTTTTGGGTACCTTCGATAACCCAAATGTTATGGGTATTTTCTCCGTTCTGACGATGACCTTATTTGCAACATGGTTTTACTTCCGAAGAACTGTTTCATCAAGTACCTTGGCGCTTTTTGTGTTGACTGGGTTGTCCATCAAACTAACGTTTATGACCATCTCACGAACAGCTCTCTTAGCAACGGCAACGGTACTTACCTTCTTAAGTGTCTGGGCTATGTTTAAATTCCATTGGAAAAAGGGTATTCTGTTAAAAGTAGGGGTGCTATTTGTTTTAACCTTAACAATATTTTTTACCTCACCGCGAGATTTCGTGTCTCGTATGAACGAGGCAACCAATTTAGAGACGAGTACATCAGCCCTTGGCCACTTAATGCGGGCTGGTGATGCGTTTGAATTTATAAAACAATCGCCAATTGTAGGCTGGGGTACGGCGAAAAGCAATATGACTACCCTCGTAGATAACGAATATGCCCTAGTGACTAGGCGTTACGGTGTTATAGGGTTAGTCCTGTATCTCTGGCTTTTCCTCCGACCGGCCAAAGGAGCACTTCGAAGGGCATTAAATTTCTATGTGTCCGAAACAGGGCTACGAGAGCATAGAGCGCTCCTTTCTCTGGCATTTACGGCAGCAACGCTTGCCTTATTGGTGTATAACATTACCGCCGGAACGTTCTACAACCTTCAGCTAATGACCTTAGTTGCCATATTTATGGGTATAATTTACAGAATAGAAGGGGAAAACGATTGAAAGTCTGTATCTTAACCACGGCACATTCTCCCTTTGATGAGCGCATTTTTCATAAGGAGGCTAAAAGCTTAGCAGAAGCCGGCTATGAAGTGGTCATTGTCGCTCCTCATGAAAAGTCTGAAGTAAAAGAAGGCATTCGGATTCAGGCAGTAGCTCCCCTTTCCTCTCGGAAAGATCGAATTTGGCGACTCAAATCCATCTACCGAATTGCTCTTCAAGAAAACGCAGACATTTATCATTTTCATGATCCGGACTTGATACCAGTGGCGCTCTGGTTAACCCGTAAGCGCTGCAAACCAGTGATTTATGATGTTCATGAATATTATGGGGACAGCTTACTTACACGCTATTGGTTACCAAGGCCTTTGCGGAAATTTGTTGCTAGGACTGTGGATAGGGTAGAGAAATGGGCCTCACGCTCCTTTGCCGGCATTATTACGGTTAACGGTCACATGGCTGAGCTTTTTCGCCTGGAAAACCCGGAAGGGGAAATCCTCCATAACTATCCGTTAAAACGACAGTTCGAATTTCCGCGGCCTGTTAACGTAAAACCTCCGGTCATTTTATACCTTGGAGGAATTAATCGGGAACGGGGTCTCGAAGTCATCCTTCGAGCCATGCCTCTGGTAAGAAGAAAATACCCTGAGGCGGTTTGTGAACTTGTCGGGCCAGCCGAAACAGTAGACTTAGGCCCAGAATTCGCAGATCTCGCCCCTTGGTTAGAACAGGGAAATATACGTTTAAGAGGCAAGATCGCCTATGAGCACGTTCCCAATATTTTGGCGCTGAGTTCGATTGCCTTAGTACCCTTACTCCCGACCCTAAATTATCGGAAGGCGATTCCGGTCAAGCTTTTAGAATACATGGCAGCCGGTCTACCTGTGATCGGTTCTCGATTTGGTTATATTGAGGAGATTATTACCAAGAATCAGTGCGGACTACTCATAGAGCCGGGAGACCCGGACAGCTTGGCCAAGGCTATTTGTGCGTTATTAGAGAATCCGAAAGACACCTTAACCCAAGGACAAAATGGGTGGGATGCTTTTCAGCGAGAATATACTTGGGAAAAAGAACAGAGCAAGCTCCTAACACTATATGAGCGAATACTCGCAGCGAGGAATCAGTGAAATGCGTGTTTTGATGCTTTCTCATATGTACCCGAATGCAGTTAGTCCTTTAGCTGGGATCTTTGTCCGCCAGCAGGCAGTTGCTTTGGCGCGACTAGGGGTAGAGATAAACGTTGTCGCCCCAGTACCTTGGGTGCCGAGTTTTATGGTTAGACGAGGAAAATGGGGAGAGTATCCTTTAGTACCTTTTGTAGAGCAACCGGATGGATTTCCGATATTCCACCCACGAGTTCTGGAATTTCCGCGGTCCCTATTTTTCGAGTTCTATCCTCAAACTTACACTCACGGGATACGACGAGTGTTTACAGAACAAATCGCACGAGGCGTGGATATTATCCATGCCCATGTCGCTCATCCGGATGGTGCAGCAGCTCTTAACTTTGGTCTGCAGTTTAATATCCCGGTTGTGGTCACGATACACGGTCAAGATTTCGCTTATACATTAAAGCGCAGTCGAATATGTGCAGAAAGTGTCAGGGCAACGCTGAAACGGGCCTCGGCAGTTATCCTAGTCAGCGAAAAACTCAAAAGCCATTATGGACTGGAAACATGGGCAGATCAACTCAAGAAATATAGGATTATCTATAATGGAGTGGATCTACAAGATGTAGTCCGGTCATCTCAAAAGGCATCCCGACGTATTCTTCTAACAGTCGGTTTCTTGCGCCCGGATAAAGGACATGCTGTAGTACTTAAGGCGCTGCCGGAGCTGGTTCGCGAATTTCCAGACTTAGAATACCGGATTGTTGGGGACGGATCGGAACGAGTTAAGCTGGAAGCACTCACTGAGGAATTAGGATTAGGCAGACACGTCGTCTTTTTAGGCAGCCTACCCCATCATGAAGCAATGAACGAAATGAGCAAATGTGATATTTTTATCTTGCCAAGTTGGAATGAAGCTTTTGGCATAGTATATTTAGAAGCGATGGCCCATGGTAAACCTATTATTGGTACGCTTGGAGAGGGAATTTCAGAGCTCCTCGCCAAAGAAGGCATAGGTAGAGCAGTTCCAGCTAAGGATGTTTTGGCCATCAAGAAGGCGATTCGTGGACTATTCGCTAATCCAGACCAAGCTAAGGAGATGGGGGCTCGGGGGAAAGATTTGGTCACCCGCCGGTTTACTTGGGAATCCAATGCCCAACAGACGCTTAAGGTCTATGAGGAAATCATCCATCGATAGAAGGGAGTACCCCAGTGGAACTTCGATTAGTCCTTAAGAATGCTGCCGCGTTAAGCGTGGCCAGTGTGCTTTCCAAAGCGATTTCCGCTGTCGTGGGAATCTCAGTCGCTCGTTATTTAGGCCCCGATATATTTGGCGAATACAGTGTAGCGCTTGCCTTTGTCGGTACGTTTATTCTCTTTGCGGATTTCGGCTTGAGTAACTACATGGTCCAAGAGGGTTCACGGGATGAAAGCGTCTTACCACTGTTTCTAGGGAATACCCTCTTATTTAAGTTTTTTTCCTTACTGGCTATCTTCGCACTTATGCTCGTCTTAATGCCTAAAGTCTATAACCAGTCTATTCAGAACATGGTTTTCGTCTTTGGTTTAGCTGGTGGGTTAAACGCTTTACATTGCACAATTTATAACTATTTTCAGACAAAGCAGCAAATGTATCTTGCCGCTATGTATCAGTTTTTTTCTACATTCCTGATTGGCGCCTTGACACTCCTAGTTGTGATTTACAAAGGGAATGTATTAATGATTTCAGTTGCCCAACTGGCGACAACTGTTTTGATTTCACTGATGTTATATATCCACTTACGGAAACACATTCGCCTTGAATTTAAACCACGTCGTCTAATTGAAATGCTTAAGGGAGGATTGCCTTATGGAATGGCAGTTATATTTTCATATGTCTATTTTCAGATAGACATGTTCATGCTTTCCCTAATGCTTCCACCTCTTGAAGTAGGAATCTATAAGGCAGCTTATGGTTTGATAGCGATCCTCTTATTTATCCCTGGGATTTTGACCAGCGTACTGTATCCTATTCTCTTCCAGCTCGGGGTGGAGAGTAAGGAGCAACATCGGGGAACCATTGAAAAAATCTTTAAAGTCCTGAGTGCGGTCGGCATCCCTGGCAGTGTGCTTCTATTCGTTTTGGCCGACCCCTTGCTCACTTGGCTATACAACAATCGTTTTCCACAGTCTATCCCGATCATGATGCTTGTAAGTTGGGTTTTTGCCCTGGAATGTTTAAGTTTCTCCCTAGGAGATGTGTTGACTACCACGAATCGACAATGGACTCGAGTCTGGATTCAGGGCGGTGCCGCATTATTGAAAGTCGCTCTCAATCTTTATGTCATTCCCCGTTATGGAATCTATGGAGCTAGTGTGGCGACACTGATCACCGAAGGATACGTGTTTATCCTGTACTATGGGATTGTTCGGTACCAGGTTTATAAGGTTCAGACGTGGCGGCAACTGCCGGTTGTTGTTTTAGCCTCAGGAGCCATGGGCATCACAGCCTTTTTCTTGCGCCATCTTCATCCTTTGGCCTCAGCAACTATTGCCGGAGTTCTTTTCCTGATAATCTTGATTAGCCTCGATAGAGATTTTCAACGCATCGGCGGGTATATCCTGCGTCAAGTAACGCATCGGGTTAAGCTAAGCTAACAAAAATTAGAATCAAAATATGAAGCAGAGTACGGGGTACCACTCCTACTTGGTAGAAATGGGAGTCTGATTGGATGAATTAGGAACAGTAAACAGTAACTCATGAAGTATTCCAAGGAAGTACCAAGGAGTAGGAAACAAGGAGTTTATCTTGAGCACGGTGAAAGGAATGTAACTTATCATGAAAGTAATTACCGTCTTGGGTGCAAGGCCTCAATTCATTAAAGCCGCGCCTCTGTCAGAAGCTCTAAGAAAGAATCACGAGGAAAAGATCGTGCATACCGGCCAGCATTACGATTACCAAATGTCCGATGTGTTTTTCGAGGAGTTAGGGATTCCCAAACCTGACTACTTTCTGGGCGTTGGCTCAAAGCAGCATGGCGCGCAAACTGGCGAAATGTTAACGGGTGTTGAAGAGGTGCTCCTCAAGGAAAAACCTGACTGGGTTCTCGTGTATGGGGACACAAACTCCACGTTAGCAGGAGCTTTGGCTGCTTCAAAGCTGCATATTCCGATCGCTCACGTTGAAGCTGGGCTACGCAGTTATAATCGACAGATGCCGGAAGAGGTGAACCGCGTATTGACGGATCATATCTCAAGCCTAATGTTCTGCCCGACCGACCAGGCCGTGAAAAACCTTGCTCAAGAAGGCCTAATTGATGGAGTAGTACGGACCGGTGATGTCATGGCGGATGCCCTATATTTTCATGCTCGGCGGGCAGAGAAAAGAAATATTGCCGGAAACCTCCACTATCCCCAGAAATCGTATCTCTTAGCCACCGTGCATCGAGCTGAAAATACAGATAACCTAAGCCGACTGGAAGGAATTCTTAAGGCCTTTGCCCAAATTGATGGGCATATCGTACTTCCCATTCATCCGCGGACGAAGAAACTTATCTTAGATAACCAAATGACTTTACCGGAAAATGTTGAAGTTATCGAGCCGGTTGGTTATTTGGAAATGATAATTTTAGAAAAAGAGGCCGAGCTCATTCTGACAGACTCGGGCGGTGTGCAGAAAGAAGCCTACCTTTGGCAGGTTCCTTGTGTGACCCTAAGGGATGAAACAGAGTGGGTAGAAACCGTCCATACGGGTTGGAATACGCTTACGGGCGCGAACACAGAGGATATCGTTGCTGCCGTTACGAGTTACCGCAAAAACCCTCTGCCACCTTATCTGGAAAATCTATATGGAAACGGCCGAGCCAGTGATCAAATCGTGGCTGCGATCGAAGAGAGGGTTACTTCGTGTTCGAAGCACAAGACGTAAATCAAGAATCAAAATCAGGGCGAATTGGTTTTTTCGTCGCAGATCCGCTCGTGGCAATCTACAGGGAGATCGCGGGTCTCTTGGGTGTTTCCTATCGTGCAGTTGGGGAAGCTGTACTAGGGAAAGACGCCTTAACGGACAACTTAGAATTTCTGAATTATGATGCTATTATAGTGGATGGAATTTCTCTCTCCTACTTGAAGGGACTCATGCTGAACTTTTCAAGACAAGATAAGGATAAACCTCTAATCTTGGTCTGTGGGCCAGTGACCGGTGATTCCTTAGGCTTTAGGCTAAAGACATTTCCGTTTCAGCTGGGCCTTGAAGGCGCACGTCTTCTGATGGAGGGTCGAGAGCATACGGAAGTGGGCGTCAGTGAGCCCATTCTTGATCTAATGCTTGAAGAAATTCGAGAGGTACTTCGCCATGAGGTCACAAATTACCTAGAACTTCCGGCCGCTCCGTGGGGATACGCTTATGCCCTGACTCTAACCCATGACATCGATGTCTTAAGCCTTAAGGAAATGCCGATCGCCCGTACGTTCTTAGGGTATTTTTACCGTAGTTCTGTTTTGAACTGGAAACGTTGGCGAGCAGAAAAAGTCCATTCTTCAGAATACTTTCGAGCAATTTGGGAAATGGCAAGGACTTGGCTTGCTAAAGTTGGCATAGGTCAAGATGTCTGGCAAAGAGCCCTGCCTACACTTATCGCGCTGGAGGAACGCCTAGAAGTTCGATCAAGTCTATATTTTATGCCCTATCCGGAGAACCCGGGGATTTTTCCGGAACGAATGCGGAAAAATAATGACCAAGATAATGAGACAGATAGCAGTAATAACAAAGACAAAAACAACGACAAAAACAAAGACAAAGACAGAAAAAATGATACGGTTAGAGCGCCGGCCAACCGGGCGTCGCATTATGACGTAAATACTTACAAAGAACTGCTCAATCACTTGGAAGAAGGTGGATGGGAAGCAGGGGTACATGGGATTGATGCTTGGCATGACCTCCCGGCGGCTCGGGCTGAATATGATCGCATTGCCAATCTAACCGAGCAGAAGGATATTGGGGTACGCATGCACTGGCTCTATTTTAAGTCGCCCCAATCCTATAAGCTGCTGGAAGACGGCGGGTTTCAGTATGATGCGACTGTCGGATTTAATGAAGTCGTAGGCTTTCGGGCCGGTACACTTCAACCATATCATCCGTTAAATTGCCAAACGCTTTGGGAGCTTCCACTTCATATTCAAGACGGTGCCCTTCTCGGAGAAGAGCACCTCGATTTGAACCGCGAGGACGCTTTTCATAAGGCTAAACCGATTCTAGACTATGCCTTACGCTTCGGCGGGGCAGTGAGTTTACTTTGGCACAATCAGAGTTTTACCGCGCCACGTTTTTGGGGTGAAGTCTATGAACGTCTGATTGCCCAAGCACGAATTGACAGTGCTTGGATTGCTGTCCCACGTGACGTGCTGCGTTGGTTTACCCTAAGGCGCGCCTGCGAGGTATCACTTTCAATCGACGGGACACAATGGCAGATTTCGTGTGCCATACCGGATCAAGATCGAGGTTCGAGGCGCGATGCGCGAGGTTCGAACCGCCAAGACCAAGACGAAAAGCTAAGACCGTCGATCCCGCCCGTTCGGGTTCGCCTCCATCTTGAGCCGAACAGAATTGTATCGGCTTCCGTCCCTTACGAGGTGGGAGAGGGTTATATTGATTTTCCAGCTCAAGCCCTGGTTACACTAGACGTGAAAGGAGAGGATTAAGGTGAGGCAGCTCTTCTTACAATGGGGATTTTTCCTTCTCAGTGTAGGCTTGGTGGTATATTGGGGAAAAATAAAACCAACTGTTCTAATCTCGTTACTTGTAGGGGCAGTTGCTTTAGAGATTTCTACCACTTGGTTCCCTCCGTTGGGCTCCCTCGGGTCTCAGCTAGGGAGCCTTGCTCGTCTGCTGACAGTAGGTATTATCGGGGCCGCACTTTGGCAACTCTGGATTGATCCAAGGAAACGACAAGAACTGAGAGTAACTCTTAATCATTTTCTGACGCGGGCCCTGATGATTTACATCGCGGTCGGGGCGGTCAGCATCCTTTATTCCGTTGGACCAGCTAAAACAGCCTTGGAAGGCGTTCGCTTACTGACGCTATTTTTACTTTACCTCAGTATCTGTTTACTTGTGGAGCGTAAACACGTTCTCCTTCTTTTACAGGTTGGGCATTGGGTCGGAGTTGCCTTGGTCCCACTGGCCCTCTATGAAGTATTGACCCATAATTTTATTTGGCGGGAATATCTGGCTGAGGGGATGCTTGCTCGGGTTAATGCAACCTTTGTCGATCCGAATATTTTTGCCCGCTACCTCGTTTTGGCCATTGTGGCTAATTTAATTTTAAGATACCATAACACCAACACCAAAGCAGGGACTCAAGTTGTGTATTTAGGATCGCTCTTGGGGTTATTAGGAGCTTTGGCCATAACCCTATCACGCAGTGGATTGCTTACCTTAGTTATCGTCATAATCCTGCTGCTAATTCTAATTCCTCGTAAGCGAATGATCCAACCGATTGGGCTTCTAGGGTTGATTGGAGCCGTGATTTTGGCTATGCGCCCGACCGTCTGGCAGCGTCTGCTGACGTTCAGGGAAGGTTTTGGCGCTTTGGACGCCCAGCGGAAATATTTAGTGAAAGTAGCCTGGGAGATGTTTAAGGATCATCCGATCTTTGGAGTGGGTTTGGGTGGATTTGAAATGATGTTTAAAACTCATTACTTAAGCCTAAAGACAGTGATTCCAGATGCCGAAGGAGCGACTCTCTCTCATACAACTATACTAACCATTGCAGCAGAACTAGGCTTAATGGGACTGGCAGCACTGGCGTGGGTTTGGTTAAGCTTGGTGCGGATACTTGGGCGATTACGCAAGGGTGCTCTCGATCAGAGCGGATTCGAATTCGAACAGTATCTTCTTGGGGTAGGATATTTCTTGTGGATTACAACAGTGTTTATCAGCTCACAAGCCGAAGCGCGATTTTTTGAAGATCCAATCATCTGGATTAGTATGGCTATGCTGTTACGTTTGTTGGATTTGGATAGGAGTGAAGATAAGTGGGCCTAACTTTAAAGCCAATTGAGCGCGAAGCGTGGCAAGACTTTCAGAAGGCGATAGGTCAGGGGTCTCTTTTTCACCGCTGGGAATGGCAAGATGTCATCGAAGTGGGTTTTGGTTTAAGAGTGAACCGTCTGGGTATATTTGACGACGAAGGAAAATTAAGAGGCCTATTGCCCTTGGTAGAGCGGAAAATGAGCCTCCTAAAATTAGCGGGAAGTCCACTATCCGGCGCCGCAACCCCTCATAGTGGACCGGTAGGTTCGATTCCCATGACTGAAGTTTTACCGGCCCTCGAGAGGTATTCTAAGCAAGAACACTTAGATTATCTTGAACTAGGTCTTCCTGATCTGCTGGAAAAAGATGTTCTCGCCCAAAATGGGTATACTGTGGAGGAATTAATCACCTTGGAATTGCCTATTCCCAAGGATGAGGAGGTTCTCTGGGCAGGGCTGGAAGTACGTTGTCGCAATGCTATTCGCAAAGCAGAGAAATCAGGGGTGGAAGTGGTTGAACCTCAGACCCTTGAAGAATGGCTGGAGCCCTACTATGAACTCTCGTGCAGCGTTTATCGTCGTCAGGAGAAGGAACCCCCATTTAGCAAGGAATACTTCACAGCCCTTTGGCAGAACCTATATCCGAGCGGAGATTTGGTGGTTTTACTTGCCCGTTATGAAGGAAAAATTATTGCCGGCATGATTTTCCCACGGGATCGGTTTGTCGGATATTACCTAGACGGAGCCTCAGATCGAGAGTACAATAAGGTCGTACCCAATAATCTCCTTCAGTGGGCCTACTTAAAGCGAGCTCAAACCATGGGGATTCAGCTCTACGATATGGTAGGAGCTAATATCCCAAGTATCGCCAAATTTAAAAAAAGCTTCGGAAGTTCTGAGCGGAATTACCTCTATGCCTACCGCAACCGAACTATAGCAGCCCGAGTAGGCCGGAGCGTTTATGCTAAACACGGTGAAAAGATTAAGAAATTCCTAGGCATATTTTTTTGAATGTGCCTTAAAGAAGAGATGAAGGAGCGGCGGTCTGATTGCGCATCTTAATGCTAACACAATACTTCCCGCCGGAGGCAGGCGCAGCCCAGGTTCGGCTCAAGGAGCTCGCAAAAGGGCTACAGCGTAACGGACATCAGGTTACAGTGGTTACTGCGTTTCCGAATCACCCGAGCGGCGTGATCCCGCCACATTATCGTGGACACTTCAGGATGAAGGATGAAGTAGAGGGGATTCCGGTTTGGCGAACGTGGATTTATCCCGTGCAGCGAGGACGGTTTTGGAAGCGTTTGCTTAATTATTTTTCCTTTGTTTTTTCGTCTTTTTGGGGCTTAAGCAAAGCAGGGAAACAAGATATTATATTTTTTGAATCCCCACCTCTCTTTCTTGGCATCACAGCTTTAGTCTATGGATGGTTTACTCGCACTCGAATTATTATGAATATTTCTGATCTCTGGCCAGAATCGGCCGTCGCGCTGGGACTTGTTAACAGCCGCTGGATGATTGAGGCAGCCGAGAGTCTGGAAAAACTACTTTACCGCAAAGCGTGGAAGATATCTTGCCAAACAGAAGGAATTCGGGACTCGTTATTGCAACGCGGCGTGCCCAAGGAAAAAGTGACCTTTTTACCGAACGGAGTGAACCTCGAACTATTTGCACCGCGGGAACGCGATCTTGAGATGGCTAAGAAGCTAAGTATTAATGCTGAAGATTTTGTTTTGATTTACGCCGGAACCATGGGCTATGCTCAGGGCCTTGAATCCGTGATTCGAACGGCAGAAATTCTGAAAGATAAGACAGACCTTCGATTTTTATTTGTGGGCGATGGTACGGAAAAGCCGATGCTCGAAGCGCTCGTGAAGGAAAAGGAATTAAGCAGTGTCATATTTGTAGATTTTCAACCAGTTCAGGAAATGCCTAGATATTTCTCCTTGTCCTCCGCGAGCATTGTTCCTCTAAAGAAGAATAAGCTTTTTGAGGGGGCCCGACCCTCGAAAATGTTCCCTGCGCTCGGGTCAGCAGTCCCGGTGATCTATTCTGGGGAAGGAGAGGCGGCTGAACTGGTCCTTTCTTCGGGTGGCGGTGTGGTTGTTGAGCCAGAAAACAGCGCAGAACTAGCACGGGCCATTGTCGAACTGAAGGAGAATCCTGATCGCAGAGAGATGGGTAGAAAAGGGCGACAGTTTGTCTCAGACCACTATACTTGGTCAGAAATTATCCAAGCTTGGCTCAGAGAACTTGGAATATAAACCAGAGGTCAGAAGTCAGAGGCCGGAGGTCGGACGCCGGAAGTCAGATCGACAGATGCTGGACGATGGATAAGTTAGTCAACGGATAAATCCACTTAAGGAGGCTCTTTGGAATGCAAAGAAGATTTAAGGTTATTCTTGAGAAGAATGAAAGTGGAGGCTTAACGGTCACCGTCCCCTCTCTTCCAGGCTGCGTCACTCAGGGCGATGATCGAAGAGAAGCACTTGAGCATATTCAGGAGGCAATAGAGGGCTTTCTCGAAGCCTTAGTCATTGAGGGATTGACTATCCCCATAGGGGATGTCGAGTTAATAGAATTGCTTTAGGGGATCTGCGGAGTCCTAGTGGGCGGACACAGGGGGACGGTTTATGCGTCAGACTCGTTGGATCTGTAAGACAGGAGAACCGTCCCCCTGTCTGCCGTCCCCCTGTCTGCTTTCTGCAGAGGCTTAGTAAGCGCTTCTAAAAAGGAGGTAACAAATATGAGTAAACGTGAAGAGTTCTTACCCTACGCCCTCCCCTTGATTGAAGAGGACGATATCGCTGAGGTAGTGGACACTCTAAAGTCAGGCTGGTTGGCTAAGGGTCCCAAAACTATGAAGTTTGAGAAACAGTTTGCCGAATATGTCGGGGCAAAATATGCCGTGGCGACTAACTCTTGTACTGCCGCGTTGCATCTTTCCCTTGTGGCAGCCGGAATCGGGGAAGGGGACGAAGTTTTGACCACCCCGATGACCTTTGCAGCTTCAGCTAATGTCGTGATTCATACAGGGGCTATACCCGTGTTAGTCGATATTGACCCAGTCACGATGAACATTGATCCACAGAAAATTCGAGAGAAAATCACGTCTCGAACTAAAGCAATTATCCCCGTACATATTGCTGGGCACCCCTGTGAAATGGATGAAATCATGGAGATTGCCCGAGAACATAACCTTTTTGTACTGGAAGACGCGGCTCATGCCGTTTATACTCAGTATAAAGGGATAACGATTGGTTCGATCGGGGACGCCACCGCTTTCTCATTTTACGCAACCAAGAATTTGGTCACTGGCGAAGGCGGTATGGTCACTACGAATGATGAAGCCTTGTATAATAAGATCCGGATTATGAGTACGCATGGTATGAGTCGGAACGCTTGGAATCGATATGCTGCATCCGGTTCGTGGTACTATGAAATCCTTACTCCGGGGTATAAAGACAACATGTCAGACATTATGGCCGGGCTGGGACTATCTCAGTTGGCTAAACTCGAACGGATGCAAGGAATCCGCCAGGAACTTGTGGAATATTATTATGCGGAGTTTGCAAAAATGCCGGAGCTTGAAGCGCCGCTTGAACTTGAGTATGCGCGCCATGCGTGGCATTTGTATATCATCAAGTTGAATCTGGATAAACTATCTATAGACCGTGAGAAATTCATTGAAGAACTTAAAGAAGAGAACATAGGAACTAGTGTCCACTTTATTCCGCTGCACATGCATCCATATTACCGCGACACGTATGGGTATAAACCGGAGGATTTCCCTGTTGCAAAAGGAGTCTTCGAGCGGATTATCTCTTTGCCCCTATATCCGAAGATGAGTATGCAAGACGCGAGAGATGTAGTTGACGCGGTAAGGAGAGTTGTGGAGCGTTTCCGAAAGTAGGCGAGTCTTTATTTGCAACAGTTCAGACCATGCGTTTTGCAGGCCAAACTAACGTCTCAACCTCCGGCTCCGGCAGGATGCCCGGCAATTCGCTATCCGCTGGCCCGAAGACACTGTCTTCGCACGAATTAGCCTTCTTGCAGGACGGCCGAGTGTCACCGGAGCCATGGACGGCGGGAGGGGACCTTGGCTCAGCTGCCGGCGGAGCACATCGTGAAGAAAGGAGATATATCAAGATGGGTCAGAGTTCTTCGTTACCCGCGGAAACTAAAGAGCGCGAATATGCTGGTTGGCAGCTTGCGGCGAAGCGGTTGTTGGATTTTGTGGCGGCCCTAACCCTTCTTGTGTTGGTATCTCCGCTTTGGCTGTTTATTGTTCTCTGGATTCGGTTAGACTCCTCGGGACCGGCGATCTTCAAGCAGACACGAATTGGTCTTGGGCAGAAATCCTATACGATTTATAAGTTTCGCACGATGGTGCAGAACGCAGAAGCCTTGATGAAGGACAAACTTGAAAAGGTGAAGGATCTTGAGAACTTCGTCTTTCAAGAGAAAGATGACCCGAGAATAACCCGAAGCGGTCGTTTTCTCAGAAAAACAAGTTTGGATGAGCTGCCTCAACTTCTAAATATCCTGATCGGGAATATGAGCTTGGTTGGTCCTCGTCCGGAGGTACCGGAACTTGTAAAGCTCTATACACCTGAGCAGTTGCAGCGTCTTAATGTCCTGCCGGGAGTTACAGGATTAGCCCAAATCAATGGGCGAAGTGAGCTGACTCTTGGAGAAACAATGACCTATGACTTAAAATATGTTCATCTTTGGAGTTTCTGGTTGGACCTGAAAATCCTCTGGAAAACAGTCTTCGTGGTTTTTACAGGAAAAGGGGCCTATTAATTCAGAGGTCGGAGGTCAGAAGCCAGAGGTCAGAGTTATAGTACAAGTCCGAGAACCGTCCCCCCAGCTTTGTGAAGGCTTGCGTGCCAGCGAAGTTTTCTTTAGAGTATTAACGGCGGAAGAGGTAGTGTCCTTGAAACCTATTGTCTCTGTGGTTATTCCTACCTATAATGTTCAAGCATATATTGAACAAGCACTTCGATCAGCGTTAGAACAAACGGTTCAAAATATTGAGGTGATCGTTGTTGATGATGCTTCAACGGATAATACCGTGCAAATCATCAAGACGATTAAAGATCCGAGAGTTCATTTGACGATTAACAAGAAGAATTCCGGCCCATCGTATTCTCGCAACGTAGCAATCCAAAATGCGAAAGGGGAATGGATTGCCCTCCTTGATGGAGATGATTGGTGGGAGAAAAATAGGCTGGAGAGAATGCTTAAGGTAGCCGAGGCACATCAAGCTGATATTGTAGCAGATGATATTCAAAATTATGTTGAGGGTGAGAAGAATCCCTGGAATGAAACTCACTTGGGAAAGTGGAAACTCTCGTTTTCCGAGTGGAAGTTATCAGCGGTTGATGTGATTGAATATGATCTAGGACCGTTGAAGCCATTATTTAGGCGGAATTATCTTTCTCAAAAGGAATTACACTATCAAGAAGAAATTACTTATGGGGAGGACTTCGTTCTTCTATTGGAATGTCTACTGCACGGGGCCACTGTGATCGTATTCTTTGAACACTTATATATCCGCCGGGCATGGGCCAATTCCCTGACTGCCCATAGACTAAGATCAACGGAAAGCTTAATCCAGCTTACGGAAAGCTTATTGAGCAAGATGAAGGCTAAGGATTACGAATATCTGCTGATAGAAAAATGTCCAGAAGTGATCCGAGCCTTAGAAATTCGTCTGAAACGACAAACTGATTCGTACTTATACCATCAATTAATGGAACCAGCCAAAAAGGGGAACGCCCTTCAGGCAGCGTGTCATATGTTAGGATTAATGGTTCGTAGGCCACGGAGTGTCGTTATCATGGCGGGGAAAATACCCTCCATCCTCGATTACAGAGTGGTAAGACATTTTAAGCGATCACCGGAAACGAGCGATGAAATGAGAGACGGCTCATAAACCACGGACGGTCTCAATACATACTGTGTCAAGAGGGAGAGGAAAACGTTGATTAGAGAATAGATTCTCGATATTTTAACCGATATTTGTGGCACGGATGAAATCAAGCGAGACCCGGAACTAGAACTATTCAAGAACGGTTGGCTTGATTCTTTTGGAATCATCGAATTGTTCGTAGCCATTCAAGAACAACTTGATATTGAAGTGGCACCCACGGAAATGGAACGGGAGGATTGGGATACAGCCAATAAAATTATTGCTTACCTTGAGGAGCGACAGGCTAAATGACTATTCGTCGTCTTGGCCCGATGTTCATTGCAGTTCTGTTGTTTTGGTGACCATGAATATGAGTCCTACTTCTTGCAGGATATTATGCATTTAGGGTGGAGAGGATGGGTGAATGTCGATGAATCGCTGGATCGCTTTTATCACGAAGGGGCCTAAAGAATGGAACCCCACTCTGGTTTGGCTTGGTCGACTTTTCTATTACTACCTCATCCTGATGGGTTTGTTTATTCTCTATTTTGTCCAGAATCAACATACGGCGGCTCCGTTTATTTATAATAACTTTTGACAGATGGAGAATGTGTTTTTATGCTTAGTGAAAAAATTCGTAATTGGGCCAGAATGTGTCCCGAACGAGATTGGTTTTATAGGGATCTCATATTTAACCTTCCGGACGGTAGGGATCATTATAGAAATCCGCGATGGGTTAATCAAAGACGTACGATTACTCAACACCGTTATATCCTCTATGGGCTCTATCATGCAGGGCTTATGATTAGTTTTGACTTTTTGGACCGCAAGAACAAAACCCGGAAGTTTTGGGGAAAGGGACCGATGTGGGATTTGCTCGCCATCCTAGTTACCCTACACTTTGTCATGTTTGGTTTCTTAGTTTTCTCCGGAAGGTTAGGCTAACGACATCTAGCATGGTTCGAAACAGCTTCTCTAGATAACCCCTCGGGGTACTTAGAGAAGCTGTTATTATATTGGAGGTCGATGAATAGTTTTTGGGCAGGAACAATCTCCTAACGTGTCGAATAGGGATAAAGAATTAGTCTATGACCTAGGGTACAGAAAAGGAGGAGTAGGAAGCATGAGGAACCGCCACTACGCTAAAGTTATTACAGTATTGATTATCGGACTCATTATTATGCAGCTAATCCCAGCCAGACCAGTCCTTGCAGCAACTGATCAAACGGCATACTATACAGAAATTAGTAAAAAGCTAGAGGATATGGCCAATAAGTACAACATACCTCCTGTGCTCCTTAAATCCATAGCTTGGATGGAGAGCGGGTGGAAACAATATGAACTTGATCCCACGACAGGATTACCCTTAACCGATAAGCCATTAATAGGGCGTGACGGTATAGGAATTGGAATTATGCAAATTTCCTCTTATACTTCCACGGACACAGCGACAATCGATAAACTCAAAAACAATATTGACTACAATATTGAAATCGGTTGTCAGATGCTCAACCAGAAGTGGCGGGCTTATCCTAAGCTTGGAAACGGGGATCGCAACGTATTGGAAAACTGGTATTTTGCCGTGTGGGGTTATAATAGTTGGGCTTCCAGGAACAACCCCAATTTCATTACAGGAAAATCTGCCTATCAGGATTCAGTCTTTAGTCTTATGGGGCAGAAATACAATAGCGCCATTACGTTCACCCCAGGGGCCACAAAACTCTCTCCGTCCATTTTACCCCCTGTAAATCCTCCCAGCCTCGCCAGTTCCTGGAGTACACCGACTCCGGCGCATATGGGGGATCTGGTGATCGATCCGAGTTCGTTGATTTTGTCCGGTGGGGGTCCCGGTGTGGATGCCGCTAACGGAGACTATTGGTACAACTACGCTCGTTGGGGTTCGTATTACGCCTTAGGATTCTATATGACCGCCTATAATAGCCCGTTGGTTATGGATAAAACGATTGTCACGCAGAAAATCCTCAGTTCCTATGGCAAACTCTTAGCTGAAGCAGATGCTTTGCTACTCGAGGGTAAAGATTCTTCGTACGCAACTGCAGCTAAATACTACTGGACCGTTCTACAGGGGCCGAGGCTGGATGGCTCCATCTCAGAACGGGCTAGCCAAGGATATCAAAGTGCCCTAAGTAAACTCATAACTGAAGCAGATAAACTATTGCTTGAAGGTTCAGGCTCCTCCCTCATGAGTGCTGTCCAAGATTATATAATCGTTTTGCAGGGTTCAAGTCTGGCTGCGAGCATCACAGCGCAGGCTAAAATTAATCTCCTTAGTGCCTATGGCAAACTCTTAATTGAAGCGGATAAATTAGCCCTTGAAGGGACAGCCTCCAGCGATACGAGAGCAGCTCAATACTATTTGACAGTTCAGCAGGGGCCTTTGCTAGATGCCAGCCTCACAGAACGGGCTAAAATCGGCTATCAAAAAACCAATACTCCAACAACCCCAACAACCCCAACAACCCCAACAACCCCTACGACCCCAACAACCCCTACAACACCAACAACACCCACGACACCAACAACTCCTCCACCTGTGGAAGTGAGCATTACTCGTCTAGCGGGGATGCGGGCCGAAGATACGGCGATCAAGATATCTAAAGAGGGGTGGGCAGACAACTCCTCCCCGCTTGTGCTACTTGCTCGGGTCGACCGTTTTCAAGATGCATTAGCTGCGGCCCCTTTAGCCAAGAACCTCAAGGCACCTTTACTATTAACTGCGCCTAATCAGCTCGATAGTGCGGTCTTGCAAGAAATCAAACGGCTTGGTGGGGTTAAAGTCTATGTCATTGGCGGAGAAGGCGCGATCAAGAGAACGGTCACGGACACGCTCAGCGGAGCGAATATGTCAGTGAAGCGGATTTATGGTAGCACGGCTGCCGATACTGCCGTAGAGATTGCCAGAGAGATCGGGCCCAGTAATCGGGTGATCCTTGCTTCCAGTACAAGCTTCCCAGACGCACTATCCGCTTCTGCTCCGGCAGCCGCTCTTGGAATTCCTATTCTTTTAACAGAAAAGGGCACGTTGCCTGAATCCACTAAACAGTTATTAAAAGAATTTCAGGTGTCTAAGACCATTATCGTAGGGGGTAAATTTGCCATATCCACAGCCTTTGACAGCAAGGGAGGTGCCCTAGAAAGCTTTGGTCCATTGCGCTTGGCTGGGAATACAAAATATGATACGATGTTACAGATTGTAAAGTATTTTAATCAAGATCCTAGTACACTTGTTATGGCCACGGGGGAAAATTTCCCGGACGGCTTATCCGGGGGTGCTTTCGCCGCATTAACGGGGAGCCCGATGCTCTTAGTCCCAACAGAGGGCTTAAATGGAGATACTCAGACCTTCTTAACCAGCTTGAGTGGAAAGACAACCAAAACTTATATCTTAGGAGGAACTGGGGTAATTAGTACTACTAGTGAGACATTGATGAAGAGTTTATTAGCTCAGTAATACACCAAGTGAACTGGGAACAAACGTCCTTGGATAGTAACAAAAACACTAAAATTTGAACCTCGAGTATCAAACCTCGTGCCTCGCAAAGGATGGACGTCATTGGATAAACAATATAAAAGACCATTACAATTCGCACCTCGCACCTCGAACTTCGAGCCTCGAAGCGGGCTGTGGTTTACGGGGCTCTTGTTTTTCATCGCCTTTTGCATAGAACTTCTCTATATTAAATCGTATAATATAAGTTACTTTATTTCACCGGATGGCTTAAACTATTCCAACATCGCCGAGAATTTCCTTCATGGCCAAGGGCTCGTGAATACTGCAAATTTTGCTCAGGGGGACGACGGTATCTTACGGGCAGTTGCCCAAACTCGAGAGTATGTGGTTGGCCCGGTCTACCCTTTGCTCCTGGCCTTAGTCTATGGCATGTTCGGCTTGAAGAGTTATGGCATGGTTGTCCTTGTTCTGCACGCTGTGCTCGGGGCGGCTAGTGCTGTGCTTGCCTATAAGACAGGGGAATTGTTGTTTGGCAAGAGGTATGCCTGGATCCCCTATGGGTTGACTCTTGGCTACCCTTTGTTTGCTTTTTGGGGGATGTATGTCCTCACAGAGACCACTTACGTTTTTACTATCACGCTTTTCCTGTATCTCACGGCCTTCTATGCCCAAGAGGGGAACCGAACAAAAATCAAAACCCTCGTATTTTTAGGAGTGGCCATCGGGATTTCCAATCTCGTTCGTCCGTTACTGTTGCTTTATTTCCCTGTCTTGGGATTTTGGATCTTGTGGATCCAGCGTTGGCGTCTGAAGACAGCTCTGCGCGATTTTGCCATCATCGTGATGATGACTGTAGTGGTCATGAGTCCTTGGTGGATTCGGAACGGGATCAAATACCATCAGTTTATCGCAGTCTCTAATTATGGTTCCTATGAGTTTTACCTTGGAAATAACCCTTTGACGGTTACGGATCAATATTTTGTTTTCTCTCAACCGAGTTATAACCCGGAAGTGAAAGCACGTCTCGAAAAACTGCCGATTGCAGAACAAGAAAAGGAATATAAGCAATTAGCTGTAGCTTATATTTTGCGCCATCCTGTGCAGTTCTTGCAGCGCACATTTGCTAAAGAAAAGAACCTCTTCTGGCAACCAGTTCTCCCCTTAGATGGACAAGCTTACAAAATGCAGGGAGATTCACTGGATAAATGGTATCTTCGCTTGGGACTGCTTGGGGTATTCCTAAGCTTAATACACTTGAAAAAATACAGCTTTCTATTGCTATTTGCGGGTTATTATAGTTTTGTTGTGAGTATGATCACGGTGGTTTCCGGTGCTCGCTATCGTCTGCCAGTAATGCCCGCGATGATCCTTTTGGGATCCCTAGTTTTGGTGATGGCTCTTAAGGGTATCGAGAGACTAACAAGGATCAATCAGCAAACGGGTAGGAGGGTATAAGTAAAGTGGTACGCGTTCAATTAGTCGTTTTAATAACGAGCTTACTTGTAACCGGCTTTATCATTGAACAAGTCCGGCGTCGGAGGTTGGCGGTTGAATACTCTCTGATTTGGATTGTGGCAGGTTTAGGCATGATCTTCTTTTCCCTCTGGAGAAATGGGGTTGAGTACCTAGCCGATCTGATGGGGATTTATTATGCCCCCTCAGCGATCTTCGTGATTTTCGGTGTTCTGGTGTTTGTATTGTGCATTCATTTCTCCTTGGCGATTTCTAAATTAAGCTCAAGCAATCGGGTTTTAGTACAAAGGATCGCTCTGATCGAGGATGACTTAAAAAACTTGGAAGAAAACTCCGCCAGCTTGGAAAGTGAATAAGCATTGTGAGGACGTGTAGAACTCCTGATATGAAAAGAATTTTAGCAATAGTTCCCGCCTTAAATGAAGTAGAAAATATTGGTCGCGTGGTTCAGAATCTACAAAACACATCCCCTTGGCTCGATGTACTCGTTATTGATGATGGATCAACCGATCAAACCGCGGAGGTTGCGCGAGCTCATGGAGCGAAGGTGATCTCCTTAGCAGTTAATCTTGGAATTGGTGGGGCGGTCCAAACTGGGTTTCTCTATGCTGTGAAGAAGCACTATGACGTGGCGTTACAGGTTGATGGAGATGGACAGCACAGAGCGGATGAAATTAAGAAATTAATTGATCCTATTCTTCTTGGGGAAGCGGATGTGACGATCGGCTCTCGATTTTTAGAGAAAACGTCGTATAAATCGGCTTGGTCTCGGCGTTTGGGGATCTATCTGTTAAGTAAGACTATCCAGTCCGTCGTTCGTAAGTCATACACAGATCCTACGTCCGGATTTCGTGCCTATAATCAAAAGGCCCTGCGGGTTGTGTCCACCCATTATTCCACTGATTATCCAGAGCCGGATTCGATCGTAACCTTGGTTAAAAATGGGTCAAGGGTAATAGAAATCTCAGTAGAAATGGATGCTCGATTGTCTGGAAGTTCGTCTATTACTCCGTTTAAGAGCGGGTATTATATGGTTAAAGTGAGTCTGGCGATTATTCTTAACTCGATGATGAGTAGGATTTGGCGCGAATAGGAGGAGCTTTTTGTACGCAAGCGACGGGGTAGGACCGTAGGGCCGCCGGGAGGAGCGCTTTTTTGCACGCGTCTGCACGTTACGCCGCTGGCGAGCTGGACGGTTCGCGAGCGCGTCCGAACCTCAGGGATATACTGCATGTGAACCTGCGGCGCGCTGACGGGGGCGCGAACCGTCGGCGCACGCCTGGACCGCAGCTCCACTAAAGCATCCGCTTAGCAGAACGAAGACACTGTCTTCGCACGGGTTAACTAAGCGTAAAAGCGCTCCTCCTGGGGTCAGGGCTACGGTGGTAACGAACGGGGGTCGCTTGGTAGGAAGGCGCTCCTCGGGCTGGGTTACGGGCTTGGAGGATATATATGCATTTGGAATGAGATCGAAGAGGTGAACCTTCGATCTCGTTTTTTATATCAATATCTTCATTTGAAAAACCGGATCATGGCAATCGATTGAACAATAAGTTAGGCGAAATATCCGTACCAACGCATTCTTATCCTGCTTCTATAGGAACGGTTTGCATGTGGATATGAATGTTTCTGGGCATAAGAAAAGACCCCGATCGAGGTCTTTATTATTATTGAGTTCAGCACTAAAAAGCGAGCGAAAATATTCAAGCGCGCAGTTTAAAGGTCTATAGAGAAAAATATGATCCAAAGCTTGCAATGCGAACGTCACTATCTAATCTTCGTTTTGATAAGGGTCTTTTAAATATTCCTCTTTATGCGTTATGGGGTCTGGAAAATTATAAAGCATTGATTTGAGTTAATACTATAGAAATTGATATCTTCGGTGGATTACCCTAGAGAATAATGGTACAATATGGTTATTGGGTTGTGGGACAATGGAAAGACGTTCTGCTTGCTGAAGCTTGTTGATGGAGATGTAGCGAAGTCCAATGAGACTCGTACTCAAGAAAATATAGATGAATGATTTCATAGAATAGCTATGATATAATTGAACATCACTCTAAGAAAGAAAGGTGGTGAAAGGATGGAGGACAAAATCCTTCAGGCAATTGAAGGTCTAAAGAACGATTTGAATAGCAAAATTAATTCGCTATCAGACAAAGTAGATAAACAAGGTAATCAAATTAATTTGTTATCAGAAAAAGTGGACAATCAACAAATTAAAGAAAATACACAGATCTTAAAGGCGTTAGAACATTTAGCACAAGTCAATAAAGCAGAACACGATAAAATGTCGTTAGATATAGCAGAGATAAGTGGAGAAATTAAAGCCATGAGAAAAGGCTTATCAAATGTTGAACTAATCACAGCCAGTAACTGGGGCGACATAGTTAAGCTGAAATCCGTAAGGTGAAAACACTTAAAATAAGGAACGAGATTGTAGGGTTTAACCCTACAATCTCGTTCCTTATTTTAAGTGTGGATGCAAATTCAAGGTAAGTGTTAATTTTTCCGGAGCGCTTCATATTCTTCATCGGATATCCCAATGTCTTTGAGGATCGCTTTAATTAGGCCGCGTTTAAGATCCTTGCTGTGCATAGGAATGATGGTGTTTCTGTCATTTTGTCGATGGCTGAATAGTTTGTGGCTACCCGTTTGTCGTATTTCCTCAAACCCTAACCGTTTGAGGAGTGCTACCATTTCTTTGGAAGAGATGATCGTTAATTTGCTCATTGTTAGATAACCAACTCAAATTGTTTAGCTTCGATAAAATTAGGGTTAAAGACTTGGATTCCGTCTTTTACATGAACCTCTAAACACAATTTGATTGCTTCATCTACATTTGCCATTATTTCAGCGATCGTCTCTCCTTGGGTATGGCAGCCTTTTAATTCCGGCACAGTTGCAATATATCCTCCGTCTTCATCTTTTTCAATGAGTACCGTCAAATTATATTTTTTCACAAGGTAACCCCCTTCAAAATATTTACGACAGATCAGTGAACTCGTTCAACTAAAGTTGAACATCGAGACTTCGGTGACGTAAGTCTCCGGTGGAGACTAACGCCGAAAGCGCTGAACCCGTAACGAAAACTATCGCGCTGTAGGATGACTTACGCCGAAGGCACAGATCCACAGACGAATACTTTCGCGCCGCAGGATGGAGTCTACCTCCTTCGCCGCCATGTGTTTCTATTGGGAAAGGCGGCTCGGCGATACTAATCCTCAGCGCTTAGTATTCGTTGATAGCCGTGCGCTATCGGCGATACTGTCCACCGGAGACTATCGTCACCGAAGCAGAATAAGGTGTACCACTCACCACTTGTAGTTACGATTGGATAAATGCACTAAATATATTATACAAAATATTATTAGTAGTTACCATATTATTCCTAACTGATATTCTAAAGCCCATAGTACCCATCAATCGAAGTAAACTCAAACTTTCTCAACACTTGTATCAACTTCTTCTCGCACCCGTTAATCCCATAATAATGAATAAAGCTTTCTTTCCTACTGAGGGTGAGCCGAGGTTGTCCGGGGTCGATTTCGCGGGGGTGGAGGTAGACGATCGTTGGATGACCTTCTTTATTAACGGCTTTGAGGCACTGCGCGATCAGAGGGTAGGGAAGGGCACGGAAATAAAAACCGCCAGCAAAAGGGATGTTCTTATTTAAAATTCTCACAGTCGAGGAAGGAACTTCGAGTAGGCTGAGTTTTTTTCCCTTGTATTCAGGGTGGTAGGGGAACCGTGGTGAAGAGGGCAAGCCGTAGAGATACGTTTCAATCGGAAAGACGCTGGCATCATAAACAAAACCCAATTCCTCTAGGATCTCCCAGGCCCAGAGGGATTTTGCAGTGATGGACCAGGAAGGGGCACGGTATCCTTTAACGCTTTTGCCGATAATATCTTCAACGAGTTTCTTTGCCGAGCTAACGTCTTCTTTAAACACCGCCGGTGTTTGTTGGTAAATGAGTTGGTGCGCATAGCCATGGGTTGCAATTTCGTGACCGGCTGCCGCGATGTCTTGGATCAGCTGGGGATGTTCTCTAGCAACGTAGCCTAGGACAAAGAAGGTAGCCTTGGCTTGGTGTTCGTTAAAGAGAGCTAAGAGACGTTCTGTATTTTGGACAATCCGTACTTCATACGTCTTCAGGGGATCAAATACGGCATCATGATAATTGGCGTGAAACCATTCTTCTAGATCGATGGTTAATATATTTTTCATAGCCTAACCCTACTTTCGTCTACTAAATAGCATCATAGTCACCCATAGTTAAGAACCAGTGCTTGAGTTGCAGGAACTGGTCTTGATTCCCATTCACTAGAGGGCTAAGTCTGCGGTAAATAACTGAGAAGGGTTGCGGTTCCAAAGCTTTGGGACAGGTGAAGAATCCATGGGCTTTGAGGATGCGGGATTCTTCGGTCTGGGGTAGCATCAGCGAACCGGCCAAGTCCATGTTGTTATCTACAAAGAAGCGTAGGAGACGATTGAGGAGAAAGTTCCCTGCGTCGGGAACGCTAGGATCGACTAGAAAGTCGACGATCATACCAGAAGGCATTCCCTCCACTTCGGTGCATCTTCCTACTATATAACCGATAAGCTCAGAGCAGTTTTTTCTATGAATCCCGTAGAGCTGATAGTCTCGATAGGGATTTTCAAAATACCGCCAGCGGATATAGTCTGCATTACGGATTCCCATAATGGGGTATCTGTCTTGTACTTTAGTCCAGAAAGTATTCATAGCGGAGAGATTAAAGGAAGTGAGCGGATAGACTTCATAGCGATCATCCGAGCGGTCTTTGACCTTAAAAAGAGGCTGGAAGGGAAAGGAAAGAGACCCAAGCAGGGGGCCAAACCTTCGTGTGACTAAGGCTTTGGTGTTTAAGGGTCGAAGTAAGAGGGGGACGCATCCTAGGTGTGTAAACCCAAGGTTTTTAATGAATCCCGGAAAGGAATTCGGATTGGGAAACCCGTAGCAAAACTCCGATTCTTGCCCAGCACACGTCTGATAAACCGCTTTGGCTAAGCCTGTAAAAATTCCTTGTCCAGTGTAGCTTTGGCGAGTGAAGGTGTTTAGAGAGAGGATTCCGTTAACCGTTTTAGCAAACGCTCTAAAACGCAACGGAATCACGGCATATTGACCGACAAGCTGATTCGTTTCCGAATCTCGCGCTAATTGAATCATCGCTGGTCCGGCTGGGTTGGCTTCATACTGCCATTTTAAGTATCCGGTGTCGGAAATCCAGGATTCCCCGTAATACTCTCGCGTCATTTCGATGGTTTCCTGTAGATTTTCAGGCAGATAGTTAACCATTTTCCACATGATAGCTCCTACTTCCGTGTGATTATAATAACACCGAGGCAAATCACTAAGACTCCGATGATCTTAGAGGACGTTAGTTGCTCTTTGAAAATTGTTGTTCCAATAATAAGGGCAAAGATAAAGGCCGTACTCTGAATCGGATAAACATAGCTTAACTCGCCTTTGTTTAAGATGTAAATCCAGAGAACAGAAGCAAATGCATACACCATGAGGCCGGCCAGTACATAAGGACTGAAAAAAAGGCGGAGAAGTTGACCCAAGCTATGAATCTCTTTTCCAGTTGCCCCCAGCTTCCAAAGCGTTTGGCCTGTTACCATCAGCACGGAATTAAAAATCGTTAGGAATACTAACAAAAAAGCCACCTCATAATTCAGTAGTTTAGTTTCATTTATTATACAATCTGAGCGTTTTTAAGCAAGCCTAATTGGGGAGGAGCGCTTTTATGCTATGTTAACCCGTGCGAAGACAGTGTCTTATTCTGCTGTGTTAACCCGTGCGAAGACGGTGTCTTCGTGATCTGCACGCATCTGCGCGTTACGCCGCTGACAAGCTGGACGGTTCGCGAGCGCACCAAACCTCTGGGCAAACTGCATGTGCGACCAATGGTGCGCTACGTGGGCGCGAACCGTCGGCGCTCGTCTGGACCGCGGCTTCACGGACGCATCCGCTTAAACGACGTGAGTACTTTCCCGCTCTGCATTTTTTTGAAAGTGTAGGTGTTCGGGAATGAAGACAACGAAGAAGGAGGCGTCTAAAGAACTGGATGCAGTTCAAAAGGCG
>LOEW01000230.1 GCA_001516045.1 Desulfosporosinus sp. BRH_c37 | reverse complement strand
GTAGCCGCAGTTATCGGATATGATCCGCTGATGTTCTTAGCTTCCAGTACGTTAATTGGTGCCGGGGATGATGAGTATGATTATATCGGAGCTCTACGTGGTGCTCCAGTAGAAGTAGTTAAAGGAGAATTTGTAGATTTACCCATCCCTGCGAATGCAGAAATGGTTATTGAAGGGGAATTATGGCCGGAAGAATTACGAGAGGAAGGACCGTTCGGAGAATATACTGGTTACTATTCGGGCAAAGGCACTACTCCCAGACACTTTATTAATGTCAAAGCCGTTACTTATCGTAATGATATGGTCTTCCATGCTACAACGGTAGGAAGACCAGTGACAGATACACACATGATTTTGGCGATGAACCACACTGCCACATTGTGGGCTGATCTCGAAGCGATGAGGGTTCCCGGTATCCAATCAGTATATATACCACCGGAGTCATCAGGAAGATTTATGGCGATAGTCTCGGTAAAACAACTGTATCCCGGTCATTCAAGCATGGTTGGAAATGCGGTTATTGCTAGTACTACTGGATCTTACGGAGTTAAAGTAGTAGTAGTAGTCGATGATGATATTGCAGCAGATGATATGGGTCGAGTCATTTGGGCAATGAGTACCAGAATGGCACCTGAGCGTGGTTGTCAGATTATATCACGGGGTCGCTCAACACCTTTGGATCCCTCTTTGCCGATTGGAAACAGGGATATAACCTCAAGGATTATCATGGATTGCTGTATTCCGTATGAATGGAAGGAAAAACCCATCCCAATCACTTTATCGGATTCTGTTTTGGAAATGGTCAAACAAAAATGGCTGGATTACGGTTTTAAGGAGTAGATAATTCAATAATATCATGCGAAAGGACAATCTCCAAAGTTAGAGATTGTCCTTTCTGTGTGATAGTGCCAAACAAATTAGTTTAGCATAATTTAAAGGTAAAACAGGTATTCCTGTCGAACGTTAATTAGTTGTTAATTAATTGTTAATTAATTGTAAGGGATGATGCACTCTTGCCAAGCACAAAGAACGATTTGACTTGTGTCTCAAAAATAAATACTACTAATGCCACGAGAAATTTTACAATAAGTCTTCGTAATCATATAGTATCTGGGCTAATGGAGCTTCAAGATACCGTATTTTTATTCACGACATTAATATTGTTGACTAAGTCCGTCCTTTTTCTGGGACTCGTTAATAATGAGAACGCAACTAGGTTTAATCTCCTTAAAGCGTTTCATAGCTTTAGTTCGTCGCCGCCCATGGTTGTTTACATAGCTTTTATAGTTATTATTTTAAGTTTTGCCTTTATATTTCAGGGTCGAACTCGTTTTTGGTTTCTCGTCAGTTGTAACACTTTGCTCTCGGCATTACTTGTGGCAGACTTGATGTATTATCGTGGTTTCAACAGTTTTATTACTCCCTATTTACTGAGTCAAACTACGAATCTCGATAATCTTTTCAGTAGTGTCGTATCGATGCTGCGACCAGTCGATCTTATATTTTTTGTCGACCTGTTAGTTTTAGTGGGTATCGGTCTTAAGTTTAAGTCAATTTACACAAAGGCTCAAAGGAAAACTTATACTCTCTTTCTTCTTTTAGCATTTTCCGTCTCGTATATATACTACCAACATGTTCAGTTAGATCTTAACGAGAAAAGCGACGGTATGTTGTTTAGAGTTGCTTGGTGCCCAAACGAGACTATGTCAAACCTTTCTCCGCTAGGATACCATAGTTATGATATTTATAACTTCTACAAAGATAATAAAGACAATAAAATGACGCCAGGGGAAAACCAAGAAATAAATAATTGGTTTGGGCAAAATCAAGAAAAGTTACCTGCCAATGATTACAAGGGCATTTTCAAGGGACAAAACCTCATCATGATTCAAGTTGAGTCACTAGAGAATTTTGTCTTAAAGCAAAAGGTTAACGGTCAGGAAGTCACCCCTAACCTCAATAAGCTACTTGCAAATAGTATTTACTTTTCTAATTTTTATGAACAGGTCTATAATGGCACTAGTTCGGATGCTGATTTAATGACTAACACCTCGATCTATCCTATTCGAATGGGTGCTACCTTTTTTCGTTTTCCCAATAATATTTATAATTCACTTCCTAAGCTTCTGCGAGGAATGGGGTATAGTACCTTAGCTATCCATCCGGATAAAGGTTCTTATTGGAACTGGATGCCTGCCCTGACTTCCATAGGCTTTGAAAAGACAATGGACGAAACTCACTTCAACACGGACGAAAAAATTGGGCTAGGAATCAGCGATGGAAGTTATTTTAAGCAAATAGCACCCATCATTGCAAGTGAAAAGCAGCCCTTTTATAATTTTATGGTTACCCTAACAAGCCATAGCCCCTTTGAACTACCTGATCAATACCGGAAGCTTGTTCTGAGCGAAGATTTAAATATAACGAAATTGGGTGGTTATTTCCAAAGTATAAACTATACGGATGAACAAATTGGTAATTTCTTAGGTACTCTCGATAAAAGTGGGGTATTGGATAATACTGTGGTTGTTATCTATGGAGACCATACTGGAGTGCATAAGTACTATAACGATGAAGTAAAAGAAGTTCAGCCCCAGGAAAACTGGTGGCTCGATGACAGTAAACGGATTCCTCTCATTATCTATCATAAAGGAATGAACGGACGAGAAGTGGCGATAACAGGCGGACAAATTGATACTATGCCCACGGTGGCTTACCTGATGGGTATTAATGAGGCTAGTTATAAAAATACTGTGTTTGGGCGGAATTTGTTAAATACCAATAAGGACTTCGCTGTTTTAGCCAACAAGCAATATGTCGGAGAAGCAGCTAACAATGAAGAACTAGAGAATAAGATCAAAGGGATTGATCTGGCTGATCTCATTATTCGAAAAAACTACTATAAAGAAGCAGGATATAAATAAGAAGGAATTTGATAATTAAGGGGCTCTTTATTACATCCAGGATTACTGGGAGGTGATAAAGGGTCCTTTTCTTGTCGGCTGATAATAAGGTATTAGTTTATATTTTGGTTGAAGTAATAAAATATATTATTAATAAATTATATGGACATATAATCAATAAATGATATATACTCTTAATAGTAATATTATTACTAATATTCACTATTGAATATTATGAGAGGTGAAGTGGTGATAACCGCTGGGATCGATGTTGGTTCAACTGCAACGAAGGCAGTCATTTTTGATGGAACAATCAGAAGTATGGCTATTATCCCAACTGGCTGGAACCCTAAAGAAGCTGGCCGGAATGTATTTCTTGAGTCGCTAAATATAGCTAATTTACAAGAGCGAGACGTTGAGAGAATTGTTGGTACAGGTTATGGACGTGTTTCACTTTCTTTTATCGATAAAAAGGTGACAGAGATAACCTGTCATGCTAAGGGTGCTAAATTTCTCTTTCCGCAAACTAGAACCGTTATAGATATTGGAGGTCAGGATAGTAAAGTGATTGCGGTTGCCGAGGATGGTTCGGTCGCCGATTTTATGATGAATGACAAATGTGCCGCTGGTACTGGGCGATTCTTACAAGTCATGACGGGAATCCTAGATATTACCTTAGCCGAATTAGGACAAATGGCCTCGGGTTGCGAACCGGTTAGTATTAATAGTATGTGCACTGTTTTCGCCGAGTCAGAAATCATTGGTTTACTCGCTCAAGAAGTTAGTAAAGAAACTATCGCTTCAGGGATCATTCATACCATTGCTAAGAAATTAATTAGTTTAACGTCTCGGGTACCTTGTCTCGCGGAGATCACCTTTTCAGGCGGGGTGGCAAATAATCCGGAGATATGTACTATCCTGTCCTCGATACTCGGCGTCAGATTTAATATTCCCGAGCAACCTCAAATTGTCGGGGCACTTGGTGCTGCTCTTGTTGGCTTTGAAAAATCCTGATTAGGAGGGTAAATATGAAAAAGGACTTATTGGGTGAATTCGAGGATATGCGCACAAATAGTATTAGTTCGCTGGCCAAGGCCAAAGAAAATGGCCGGAAAGTTGCTGGGATGTACTGTCTGTATTCACCGAAAGAAATAGTTTTGGCTGCAGGAGCAATACCTATTCCTCTTTGTGGTACTAGTCAAGTTCCTATACCAGTCGCTGAAAAGGTTCTGCCGAGAAATCTATGCCCTCTTATAAAATCGAGTTATGGGTTTGCAGCCTCCGGTACTTGTCCCTACTTTAATTTATCTGATATTCTCATAGCCGAAACAACCTGTGATGGTAAGAAAAAAATGTATGAACTTCTTGCTCAGTTTAAGCCCCTGTATTTACTCCAGCTTCCGCAAAAGCAAGAGGGTGACGAGGCCTTACGGTATTGGTATGGAGAAATAAAAGAAATGAAAGCAAGGCTGGAAATAGAATTCGGCGTAACTATAACAGAGCAAGCTTTAAGAGATGCAATCCAACTGACAAACCAAGAAAAGCGTTCACTCAAGGCCTTACAGGATGTGGCTCAACTTAAGCCCTCCCCGATAAGTGGCATGGGTTTACTGATGGTTCTTTATAATCGCGGCTTTTGTACTGATAAAAAGGAAGTTGTGCAAATAATCGATCGCTTAACCTCAAAATTAATTGAAATGCATAAACAAGGAGTGACCCCGTTTAATCAAAAGACTCCGAGAATACTATTGACTGGGGTTCCAGTAGGGATAGGTTCCCATAAGGTTGTACAGGTAATTGAAGATTGTGGCGGTAATGTTGTCTGTTTCGAAAGCTGCGGAGGGTATAAAGCAGTTTATGACCAGGTTGATGAACATAAAGAACCTCTTTTAGCGATTGCCGAAAGATACCTTAGAACGCCTTGTTCTTGTATGTCCCCGAACACCTCTAGGTTTGAACTCATGGAAAAGTTAGTGGAAGAGTTTAAAGTGGACGGTATTGTGGACCTCACTTGGCAAGGGTGTCACACCTATAACATTGAATCTTATAGCTTGAAGCAATATCTGCAAGAAAAGAAACGTCGTCCTTTTTTGCAAATTGAAACTGACTATTCAGAGTCCGATGTGGAACAATTAAAGGTTCGGATTGAAGCCTTCTTAGAAATGATCAGCTAGGTGGCGGATCAAGATCCCTAGTGGGTTACCAAAAAAACTGTGATGGGTTGAGTGAGCACAATCATCAGATGGGGAGGGGTAAACAATGAACTATGGGATCAAAAGCGATCAGATGACTCCCAAGGAGAGAATGACCGCCTTTGCCGCCGGTAAGGAGATAGACCGTATCAGGTGTATGCCACTGATTGGCGATCATGCCTGCCGACTGATAGGGGTGCCGGTAGCACGCTATCACCATTCAGCAGAGTTGATGGCTGAAGGGCAAATTGCTGTTTTTCGCCTTTACCGCCCGGATGGGTCTGGTGTTGGACCAGGATTATTTGGGATAGCGGAGGCCATGGGCACCAAATTGAAATTTCCAGAAGATGGTGCACCTTATGTTGATCAGCCAGTTTTGCAGGATTGGAGCAACTTTAGCACTTTGACCCCAGTAGACCCATATAAGGACGGGAGGTTGCCCCTATATTTAGAAACCCTTCAGTTAATTAACCAAGAGATTGGCGATCAGGTTGGGGTGGGTAGTTCAGTTGGAGGTCCTTTTACTGCAGCCGCCTCACTGCGGGGCACTGAAAACTTTCTTAAAGACCTACGAAGGAATCCAGAAATGGTTCATGCTTTATTACAACTGGTGACAGAAAGTGCCTTAAGGTATATTGATGCTGTTTGTGACTTAGGTTTCAAACCCAGCATTTCCGAGCCCACAGCCTCGGGGACCTTGATCAGCGCCAAGCAGTTCCGAGAATTTGCCAAGCCCTATTTGAAAATGTATGCTGATCGGATTATTGAGCGGTGTGGTAGTGGACCAATGCTGCATATCTGCGGAAATACTAATCGGATCTGGCCAGATATGGTGGAAATAGGAGCAACTATTTTGAGTCTGGATAATATTATCGATTTAGCTGAGGCCAAGGAAGTGGTCGGACACCGGGCCTGCTTGGCTGGTAATGTAAAGCCTATTGATACATTGATGAAGGGCAACCGGGAGCAGATATATGCTGAAGCCAAGGAATGTTTGCGCAAGACATACGATAGCCTTAAAGGTTATATTTTATCTTCGGGTTGTGGCCTCGCACTGGATACGCCACGAGAAAATATTATGGCCTTGATGGATGCAGCGAGAATATATGGTCGTTATCCAATTGATCCTGAAAAATTGGTTTGAGCGGAGAAATAACATGGGGGTGTAATGATTTTGAGTAATAATCAAGAAATATTAGACAAGCTGGCTCGAGGGGTCAGAGATATGGATGAAGAACTAACTGTAGCAGCGGCTCAGGAAGCCTTGCAAAAGAATATTGGGGCGCTTCAGGCTATCAATGAAGGTTTGGTTACAGGAATGAACGAAGCAGGAAGTCTTTACAATGCAGAAGAATATTTTGTGCCCGAATTACTAATGTGCTCGGATGCTATGTATGCTGGGCTGGATGTTTTGACCCCACATATTGAACGATCTAACGAAGTAAGTAGGGCAAAGGTTGTAATAGGAGTGATCGAGGGCGATACCCATGACATAGGCAAGAATTTAGTTAAATTGATGGTGGAGGTGGGAGGCTTTGAGATATATGACCTAGGGAGGGATGTTCCCTTAGCCAGTTTTGTGGCCAAGGTTAAAGAGGTTAAGGCCGATGTACTCTGCTTATCTACCTTGATGTCCACCACTATGGAGGGCATGGCTGAAGTGATTGAGCTTTTAAGAAAAGAAGGCTTGAGAGAACAGGTTGCAGTGATGGTCGGTGGTGGTCCCATATCTCAAGCTTTTGCAGATCGTATTGGCGCGGATGGTTACTCGGAAAATGCTATTGGGGCTGTTGAATTGGCCAGGCAGTTAGTAGCGCAAAAAGGAGTGGCTGTTTAAGAACGGCTTTCAATAAATATCTTGGCCATAGCGCAAAACTTGATCAATGGAGTGTTGACGGTATAAAACGCAATCCCCTTTTTCAAGCACAACATCGTCACACGGCAGAAATGAGGAAGAAATTACTTGTATGATAAAATTTTGGGTGGCCTTTTAGGCGGTGCTGTGGGCGATGCAATGGGTGCTGCAACAGAAGCCCGTACTACGGAGCAAATCATTCAAATCTTCGGTCATGAAGTAACTGATTTTGAAAAACCGCCTGCCGATGCCATAGGTGCCGGTAGCGAGCGGGGCTCTAGCTTGAAGGGGGAACCTAATTGAATCATCATTTATTGAAGTGTGCTTCACAAGAGAGTAGGGATAACTATTTAAGACAAGAACTCGGGATGGTAAAGTGTGAGGTATTAGACAAGTATCAACTAAGAAGTAACGCTACCCTTTACTGGGAACGGTACCATGAGCACCAGCCTGTACAGCAATTCTTCAGTCAAAAATTTGCCAGAAAAGCATCTCCGATAGGTATGATCTTTCAAATCTATAAACTTTGCTATGCTAAGGTTAAGTATTTTGATCAAAACTGGGACAATTTCGCTCCATGTGTTTACAATTGGCAAAGCGGATTGTTTGAGGAGACAAGAATTTCGGATATGGAATTCATTAAACACTTAAGAACGGGCATAATTCTTGATTTGCGTTATCTGGCCAAAATTCAAAGATATGAAGATTTTGTGGCACTGTGTAATTACTTTGAAAAACAACAACCGTGCACACTTGTTAAACAAAAAGAATAACGGCAATCTAGGTTGTCAAGATTTTATAGGTCAAATGGCTTTATGTAGAATACTGAGAACTTGTTCAACAGATGTGAGTCAAGATCATGGGAGGCAAACTAGTGAAAGACAATCCAAATAAAATATGGGTCGTTGTGCACCCAAAACGTGCGAGCAATCCAGAGTATTCTCAATATAATTCAATCTTGGAGGCATTATCAGATTTTGACGATTGGACACACGATGCAGGTAATATAGTAACCAGTGAAGTGCTTTATCGAGGTATCGCCCTGATGCAATCTTCGAAGGGTAAAGTTAATGGTGCGGCATGCGAGCAGTATAACCAAGATTGCACAGTCAGAAGTAAATTACCAAACTCAGTAGAGATACTAAATTGTGTAGAATGTGTAAAGAAAATGATGGTTGATTACGTCATTTGAAAAAGCAATAACATTAATATTGGATCAACGTTTGAACGGGTTTCAACTTTTTTAAAGACGCAAGCTCACACTGATTATTATACTGAAGGTGAAACTAGAGCCTTAATTAAGGGGAAATCCCAATTTCGTCACAATTGGATTCATTGGAATTTAACAATGAATTGCTTTTTTGGAAGATCTAAGATTAATCATCACATAATTATAATACAAAATCATAAATATAATGTTATAATATATAAGTTATATGTCGGTAAGGGGGTGAATATTTGCCAGATCGTATTGTCTTCTTATCTCATTGCTTCTTAAATTCTCAAGCAAAGATTCAAGGTTCGCCTGATATTGCGGACTTGCGTGAAAGAATTCTCAAGATTCTTGGGGAGCACAAATGTGGAATCATTCAGTTGCCTTGTCCTGAGTTGCTCCATGGGGGGGTGTCTCGTTGGGGACAAACCAAATATCAGTACGACTCAGTCTTCTTCCGACGGCATTGTGAAAAACTAGCTGAAACCATTGTTGACCAAGCTGAAGAGTACCAACGCCATCATATCCCCGTAGGTCCTATCATCGGAGTAGAAGGAAGTCCATCTTGCGGGGTAACGCTGACCTGTGATGGTTCCTGGGGTGGCGAACTCTCGGGAAACAATAATGTGCTGAACAAAATCCGAGCAGTGAAACTCGTCAAAAGTCGAGGAGTTTTCATGGAGGTCTTACAGTTAAGTATGGGTCGTCGATCAATTACACTGGATGAGATCGGAATTTTGGAGTCTGACCCGGACAAGAGTCTACATAAGCTGCAAGATTATTTGAGTAAAGAGAAAATGCTAGGGGGAAAAAAGTATGAATAAGAAACTTGCCTTGACCATGGTATCTACAGGTATTGTTATCAACATCATAGGCGGATTGGTGGCTACAACCTTCAAAATTCCCATTTTCTTAGATAGTATCGGAACGATGCTAGCGGCAGTAACCTTAGGGCCGTGGTTAGGTGCTTTAACTGGGTTATTAAGTAATGTTTTTCAAGGACTGGCGACTGATCCTGTCTCTATTCCGTTTGCCTTAGTTAATGCAGTGATCGGACTAGTGGTAGGATTTTTGGCAAAGAAACGAGGATTTACAGACTATATTACGCCCTTATTGGCAGGCATTATTTTAGCTTTTGTGGCACCAATCATTGGAACGCCTATCGCAGTTTACTTATTTGGTGGAGTTACTGGAGGCGGAGTAGACATACTCTATGCAATTTTATTAAAATCCGGAAACGAAATTTTTGCCAGTGCCTTTCTAGCGCGTATACCTGCTAATCTAGTAGATAAACTTTTAAGCGCCTATTTGGTCATGGCTATTATACGTAAATTACCGCAAAACATGAAGGGTATCAGTAAGGGACCTAATGTTGCCGGTTAAACGAAAACTATTCAACATCAACATAGGAGCACAAGCCGTTTCGGTATTGCTTGTACTCCTATCGATATTATTTTTGCGTACCTGGTCTACCTTGTCTATTTTCACCCTAGTGTCACTGTTGATAGCAGCTTATCACGGCCTTTTGATCCCCTTACTTAAGCGCTTATCACCGATCGTTTTTCTAGGAAGCGTTATCATCATATTACATACCCTAGTGAATCCCCAAAATCGTCACTTTATACTCTTTTTCGGACTGGAGGGGTTTAACTATGGGCTAATTACAGCCTTGCGATTGCTGGATATTGTGACAGTGACTC
This sequence comes from Desulfosporosinus sp. BRH_c37, assembly GCA_001516045.1. GTDB lineage: Bacteria > Bacillota > Desulfitobacteriia > Desulfitobacteriales > Desulfitobacteriaceae > Desulfosporosinus. The sequence goes on along the minus strand of LOEW01000230.1, from coordinate 19,229 downwards.
AAATCTTTATGCTCGTTAATCCCTTGAGGAATATAATAACCGCTTTAAGTTGGATACACCCTGACCTAGGCACTGTGCTTGGACTCGTCCTTTCGATTTTGCCGGTCATGCGTGAACAAATGGAAGTTACATTAAATGCCCAAATTGCACGGGGACTTCGGATCGGAAAATATCCTTGGCAACGAATAAAAGCTTACCTAGTAGTGATGATACCCATCGTCATTAAATCCCTAATTAGAGCTCAAATAATGGCACAACTACTTCATGTACGTGGATACAATTCCAAACGAGAAAAAAGAAAAATTTCCTGGAATCATACTGACAGATTGGTCATAGCCGGTGGCTTCTGTGTATTGTTAATTAGCTTAGGGTATGGCAAGTAAGATCATATACTTGTTCAAGCGCATGAGAAAAAAGGAGTACAAGTGGCGAGTATCACGATAAGAAATCTTAGTTTCACTTATTCTGGAGCGGTTTTTCCAGCCCTAAAAAAAATTAATTTCAGCGCCACTCCGGGGCAAATGATCTTAATTAGCGGAAATAATGGAAGTGGCAAATCGACTTTGATGGCCTGTTTATCCGGAATCATACCGGAACTAACACCAGGCAAACTAGAGGGCCAAATCTTCTGCGGTGATAACACTGACCCAAAACTTCTGGAAGATGGTCCAAGCCTAGGCGTTGTATTACAGGATTCTGACGTTTATCTATTGGAAGAAGTTTATGAGGAGTTGGCCTTTCCCTTACAAAATTCCGGAACAAATGGACTGGATTTAGACAAACGTATCCAAGAAGTTGCCTCAAGCTTAGGACTAAGCGAATTACTGCAACGCAGAATAAGGTCACTTTCTGGGGGCGAAAGGCAAAAGGTAGCTATTGGGGCAGCATTAATATGTGACGCTCCAATTCTTCTCCTTGATGAACCGGTCGAGCAGTTAGATCCTTTGTCTGCCCACAATCTATTTCACACATTAAGGAAACTAGTTGAAAACGGTAAAATAATTCTATTGTGTATGCACAACCCGATAGCTGCGGCCCCATGGGCCGATAGAATATTATGTTTTCGTAACGGGGAACTGTTTGAAGAAACCATAAAGTCTCCTGAGGTCGCGCCATCTCAACTGAATCAAACAAACAGATGGATATTTCCGACGCTTCTTAATCAAGACAATTCCAATTTAACAGGGGCAGAAAAAGTCGAACACTCTGTCCTAGAGGTGCGAAACCTCACCTATCGTTACGATACGCAGAGCGGCTTAGAAAATATAACTCTAAAGGTTAACCAACAAGAAATTTTAGCTCTCATCGGACCGAACGGCTCAGGTAAGTCTACCTTAGTTAAACACTTCGTTGGGCTACTACGGCCATTGGCGGGAAAGGTCTTTGTTGATGGCGTAGATACAGAAAAGGTTCCCACCTGGGAACTAGCTAAGCAAGTTGGAATTTTGTTTCAAAATCCAGACGATCAGATCTTTAACTCCACAGTCCTAGAAGAAATCGCTTGGAGCCTTTTTGCGCGCGGTGTTCCGAAAAGTGAGGCTTTAACAGAGGCCCGCAAGCTAGCCGCAGAGTTCGATTTACAAAGTATGTTGGATAAACATCCCCATGATCTTAACCGGTCCTTACGTCAATTGGTAGCACTAACCTCCGTACTAATCACTAAACCCAAAATCCTCATCCTCGATGAACCAACAAAAATGATGGATTTAGAACTTTTAAAAAAAGTTATGAAGTGGTTAGAAAATTACCGTGACCAAGGTGGAACTATTCTAATAGTAACCCATGATATGATGTTAGCTGAAAATTATTCTGATAGAGTGGCATTTTTAGATAGCGGTCGTCTGGCAGGAATCGGTATGACAGGTGAATTATTGCGACTCATGAAGATGGCTAACCAAACATAAGATTTTAGTCCCTGAAAATTCTTAGCCTAACTGTAATATTCATCTTGTTTGTTCTTGTTCAACGGTAATATGACTAAAAGAATATAGCTCTTTCATCGTAGTTTGATAAACGGGGTCTAACCAATATGTATTACAAGTTTAAACATCATGTTCTATTATTTTTTGTGCTTCTTATAAGTATTGTTGTTCTTAGCCTGAGCTCACAGTATTTTTTCACGTGGAATAATATCCGTAATATTTTGGATCAAAGCACCTTAAATATTATTTTAAGTGTGGGGATGACCTATGTAATTTGCAGCGGGGGGCATTGACTTATCAGTTGGGGCAATCGCATCTCTGGCAGGAATAATAATGGCCTTAGCAATGAAGGCAAATATCCCCGTTCCCTTAGCGATAGCGCTAGGATTATTATTGGGGACCATATTGGGAAGCATAAACGGATTATTGGTTGGGAAATTAAAGGTCAATCCATTTATTGTTACCTTGTCCTCAACTTCAATATTTCGCGGGATTACTTTAATAATTACATCAGCAATTCCGGTTTTCAGTTTTCCAAACAGCTTTACTTGGATAGGTGGCGCTAGACCCTTAGGTTTACCTATGCCGGTGATTTTAACCTTTGTTATTGTAGTGCTGGGTTTTTTCATTATTAACTATACCAAATTCGGGTATTATGCAGTTGCTTTAGGTGGCAATGAAGAAGCTATGCAGAGAATCGGGGTATCAGTCAACCTATATAAAGGCTTGGTTTATGCCCTAAGTGGGTTTCTCGCTGCCGTAGTTGGTCTAATTATTACTGCTCGTTTGAATAGTGCAGATCCGATGGCAGGTTATATGTATGAATTAGATGCCATAGCAACGGTAATTTTGGGAGGAACCAATATTAGAGGCGGATACGGCAGTATTGGGGGGACTGTGCTTGCAGGTTTGTTTTTAGCCGTATTGCATAATGGTTTGACCATAAATGGAATTGATTCATATTATCAACTGCTCCTGGTAGGAGTGATTATCTTAGCTTCAGTATATATTTCTGAAATAAGAGTGCAAAAATAAACTAGATTGCAAAACAGGGAGAAGGTAAAGGATTGGGCATGGATTTTAAAGTCTTAGGTTTGGGTACGGCAGCCATGGATATTGTCTTGCAGTGTGAAGAATTGCCGCGAGAAGATGGATTTGCTTTTATCTATAATGAACAGCTTATACCTGGTGGGAGCTGTGCCAATGTCTTAGTTGCTCTTACTAAATTAGGAGTAAAAACCAGTTTGATCGCCCAAATGGGGGATGATTACTAAGGGAAAGCATTGCTTGCAGGATCTAGCCCAGGCTGGAATAGATATAAGGAATGTTTTTATTAAACCCAAGGGTTCTTCCCTACATACATTTATTACTCTTGCTCGAAATGGGAATAAAGCGATTTTCGCTAATCTGGGGGATAGCTTGTTAAGCTTATCAGCAGAACTAATGACTGAGGAGATGCTGAAAGATGTTAAGGTCTTTTATACAGATATGTTCCCCGGCAAACCTGCCTTAAAACTAGCTAAGATGTGCAAAAATAAAAATATTATTGTAGCATTTAACCTTCAATGTTCACCTGCTTTCATGGAGCTTTGCCAAGTAACTAGGAATGAACTAGATGAGATGTTATCGATGGCGGATGTTGTATTCTCTTGTCGAGAAGGCCTTTTGGAGATGACTGGCGAGAAGGATCTCCTGATAGCCGGTAAAAAAGTTTATGAACAATATAGACCAGCTCAGGGGCTCTTGTTTACGGTTGGCGAAAAAGGTACCTTGGGCTTCTTTAAAGATCAAATTCTAGAAATGGATTCGTTTAGGGTACAGGCCATTGATACTACGGGGGCAGGTGATGCTTTTAACGGAGGCTATATTTATGCTCGATATGGTAAAGGAATGGGTACAAAAGAGTCCATTACCTTTGCCAATGCTTGTGCCGCTTAAAAAAGCACTCAGTATGGGACAAGGCTAAATGTCACGGAGGAAGAGATAAATCAAATGATTCGTGGAAATTGATCTTTATGGTTTTACCATAAGGCATATGAAAGGAAATAACAAGTCAAAGATGCCTTGGATATTTTGCGTCAGACAAGGAGGTATGTTCCCCTCATAGTGGGGCTATTAGGGGAACATACTGACGCAGTATGACACAAAATAGACTGGCATACTGACTGGTTATTTTCGATAGTTTCATTGTGTTAAGAGGGGGCTAAGCAAGAATTTGCAACTAATAAAAATATTATTTTAGTTTCAGTGCAACCAGGCAACTGGGATCAGCAAACAGCTTATAATATTGCCCAAAACCTTATTCAAGCCAATCCTGATCTTAAAGGAATTTTCTGCGCTAATGATATCATGGCCTTAGGAGCGGTTACAGCATTAAAGACTGCCGCTAAGAAGGATCAAGTTTGCGTAGTGGGGGTTGACTTTATTGATCAAGCCAAAGAATCCATCACTAAAGGTGAACTGGAAGCTACAGTTGCTATGTCCCCTTATTTGTTTGGTAAAGGCGGCGTGCTTTTGATGCTCAAAGTTGCGGAAGGCCAAAAAATTGATCATGTCATTGACTGGTCGCCTAATGTACTTGTCACCAAGAGCAATGTTAGTGCATTTGATGGTTGGAAATAAAACAGTAATCATACGGGCCATAGGGCAAAACTTGAACAATGGAGTGTCAACGGAATAAAATGCAATCCCCTTTTTCAAGCACAACATCGCCACACGGCAGACTGTAGTACTATAGATATGAAGAAACTGAAAGTTGATGCTTTAGTTATTTAACCACCAAGTCAATATCGCATTATACCAATGCAATATTGACTTGGTGAAATTTGTTTATTGTAGCCTTATGGCTTGAAACGACAAATACCGCTGCAATTTTGCAGCGGTATTTGTCGTTTTATGAACTACCAATTCTAAAATAAAGTTTAAAATTATGAGAGTTTACCGTTGAGCAGTAATTTTCGACAGTTTAACATAGCTTTTAAACGATTAGCTAAAATGAGGTTTTGAATTATGATAATGGCATAGTACTTGCATAACAAATAAGTTATAAAGTATGATAAGTTATAGGTGATGAAATTTAAAGAAACGGAGGATATAAAGAAATGTGTGCAAAATTCATGGGAAAACCAGCGTAGTCGTTTGAGGTAGTCAGAGGAATATCCCAAATTACTTAAGGAGGGCGGAAAAAAATGGAAGAAGAACTAGAAAGAATTGAAGGACAGCTTGTTAACTGTCTGGCAGGCAGTAATTTTGGAGATGTAATGGTTGTCGGTGGCGGGATCAGTGGTATTCAAGCTGCTCTTGATCTCGCCACAGCAGGTTTTAAGGTCTACCTAGTTGATAAATCACCAACCATTGGTGGCAAGATGTCCCAACTTGATAAGACCTTTCCCACGAATGACTGCTCTATGTGCATTGAATCTCCTAAGTTTTCTGAATGTAACAGGCATCCCAATATAGAAATCATGACCTATACTGAAGTTGACAGTGTAGAAGGGAAAGCGGGAGACTTTAAGGTTACCCTGATTAAAAAGCCCAGATATGTTGACGAGAGCAAATGCACGGGTTGTACTGTCTGTGTAGAATACTGCCCGGTCAAGTACCCGGATCAATTTAATCAAGAGATATCGAAGAATAAGGCTATCCATATACACTTCGCTCAAGCAATTCCCCTTGTATCTTATATAGATGAAAGTTGCCTTTACCTTAATGGAAAGAAATGTGGTATTTGCCAATCCGTCTGTAAGTCTTACGCCATAGATTTTAATCAAACTGCGGAGAAGGTAGAAGTAAAAGTAGGGGCGATACTTCTGTCCCCAGGCTTTGAGCCATTTGATCCTAAGTTGAAGAACGACTATGGCTACGGCATGTATGAGAACGTGGTAACCAGTCTGGACTATGAACGTCTTTTATGTGCCACTGGGCCATACGAAGGGGAGATCCTTCGCGCTTCCGACAAGAAGCATCCCCATAAAATAGCTTGGATTCACTGCGTCGGTTCCAGAACGGTTATCCCGGGTGGCAACAGCTATTGTTCAGGCGTATGTTGCACGTATACTCAGAAACAGGTGATTTTGACAAAGGACCATGACGATGAGGCCGAGTGTACGATATTCCATAACGATATTCGTTCCTATGGCAAGGATTTCGAGCGATTCTACCAAAGAACAGAGAGACTTCCCGGGATTCGATTTATAAGAAGCTACGTATCAATCGGAAAAGAGATCCCAGAAAGTAAGAACGTAACGATAAGGTATTCAACTCTTGAGGATGGAGTAAAAGAGGAAGAATTCGATCTGGTGGTTTTGTCGGTGGGATTAAACTCTCCTGCTAATGTAATGGGCCTGGCAAATATGTTCGGTATCGAGCTCAATTCTCACGGATTCTGTAAAACTAATCCTGTTAATCCTATGGAGACCTCTCGCCCGGGAATCTTCATAAGCGGAGCCTTCCAGGGTCCTGTAGATATCCCAGAGTCGGTGGTGACAGCCAGCGGGGCTGGTTCCCAATGCGGTGAACTCCTAGATTATCGGCGAGGGGATCTGACCAAAGCAAGGATATATCCGCCGGAAAGGGATACCTCGGAAGAGGAGCCTAGGGTGGGTGTCTACGTATGTCATTGTGGAGCGAATATCGGCAGAATAGTAGATGTTCCTTCTACTGTTCAATATGCGCTGACTTTACCTAATGTTGTTCACGCTGAAGAAAGCCTTTTTATATGTTCTACTGAGGCTGCCGCGAAACTGTCCAAATCGATCCGGGAAAAAGGGCTCAATCGCGTGGTTGTCGCTGCCTGTACCCCTAGAACACATGAGCCGCTCTTTCGGGACACGCTTCGGGAAGCGGGAATTAACCAATATTTCTACGACATGGCTAATATTAGAGAACATTGCTCTTGGGTTCACTCGAAAGAAAAGGAGAAGGCCACCCAAAAGGCCCAAGATATTGTCCGGATGTCGGTAGCCCGAGCTAGCTGTTTGGAGCCCTTACAGGAATTTGATCTGCCCGTCAACAAGGCGGCCTTAGTGCTCGGAGGAGGCTTGGCCGGCCTGACCAGTGCGTTGAGCGTGGCCAACCAGGGACATGAGGTTTACTTGGTGGAAAAGGATACAGACCTAGGGGGGATGGCGCGTAGAATCCATTACACCTTGGAAGGGCTGGATGTTCAGGAGTATTTGAGTGAGGTCATACGCAAGGTTTATCAGCACCGCTTAATCCATGTCTATACTAATGCTGCTATCACAGAGACTGGCGGTTTTGTGGGAAATTTCGTAACCAAGGTGAAGTATGAAGGAAGGGTCACAGAGGTAAAACATGGCGCAACCATTCTCTCTACAGGTGCTGAAGTATACCAACCCACCGAATACCTTTATGGAGAAGATGATCGGGTAATGACCCACCTGGAGTTGGAGGAGCAAATTTCCAAAAGAGAGGAAAGGCTGCTTAACTCTCAAAGTCTGGTGATGATCCAATGCGTAGGCTGTAGAAATGAAGACAGAAACTACTGCAGTCGGATATGTTGTAGCGAGTCGATTAAGAACGCCCTGAAACTAAAAGAGCTAAATCCCCAGATGGACATCTATGTACTGTTTAGGGATATAAGAACGTATGGGTTCAAAGAGGATTATTACAGAGAAGCAGCCAGTAAGGATGTCAGATTCATCCGCTATGAGCCGCAGGATGAACCTCAGGTGGAAGCAGCTGTTAATGAGGAAGGACGGAGTGTCTTAAGGGTTAGGGTGACCGATCTTGTTTTAGGGAAGAGGCTGAAAATAGATGCCGATACCCTCGCTTTAGCTGCCGCTATTATTCCATCAGTGGGAAGTCAGGAAGCAACCAAGTTATTCAAGGTAAATACGAGTGCAGATGGTTTCTTCCAAGAAGCTCATGTCAAATTAAGACCTGTTGACTTTAGCACTGACGGCATTTACCTGTGTGGGATAGCTCACTATCCCAAACTAATATCGGAAACGATTAGCCAAGCTTATGGAGCTGCAGGTCGGGTCTTAACTCTTCTCTCCCATGATACAGTCGTAGCCTCCGGCTCTGTTTGCGAGGTGAATGAGAGTAACTGCATTTCGTGTGGGGCATGTATCGTAGCTTGTACGTATGGCGCCATAAAGTTTCATGATACACCACAAGGCAGAAAGGCTGTGGTTAATCCTGTGCTCTGTAAGGGAGATGGTCTCTGTAATGCAAAGTGTCCGACAAGGGCTATTTCTTTAAAGCACTATACCAATGATGAGCTTATGAGTCAGATTGACGCAGCGATTCCAGACTTTGTAGCACGATGACAATGAAGAAAACCGGGATTACTAACTAAGGCGGTGAGATAAATTGAGTACAGAACTTGCGTTTAAACCAAGGATCTTAGGTATGATATGCAATTGGTGCACGTACGGTGGGGCGGACCTTGCTGGAGTTTCTCGTTTTCAATACCCCCCTTATATAAGGCTTATAAGGGTGATGTGCTCCGGCAGAGTTGAGCTGGAACATATACTTCGGGCATTCTCCAATGGACAAGATGGGGTGTTTATCGGCGGTTGTCATCTTAATGACTGCCATTACAATACTGAAGGAAATTACGATGCCATCAGCATGGTGCTACTAGGGAAAAAAATTCTGGAGCATATAGGGATCAATCCCGAAAGATTAAGACTGGAATGGGTATCAGCCGGTGAAGGAACCAGGTTTGCCAGTATTATGAACGAATTTAGCCTGAAAATTGAGAATTTTGGACCGCTAGGTAAAAGCGAAGGAATCGAGCCAAAGGTTTTAAAGGCCAAACTTGAAGCTGTAACCAGCTTAGTTCCCTACATTAAGCTGGTGGAAATGGAGAGACTAAGAGTACGTTTTAAATCGGATGAAGAGTATCATGAATTCTTCACCAGTGACGAGTTTAACCGGTTGTTTAATGAAGCAATTGGAGAGAAATTGGCAATAAGCCAAATTATCACACTCTTGCGGGAAGGAGCTTTTACAACCGGAGAGATCGCTACGGTCTTAGGCCTGACCCCGTCTGAAGTATCAAGGCACCTTAATAGTTCGTTAAGGCAAGGATTTGTCAGGTACGAGGAAAGCCGGAAATGCTTTGCTCTCGCGTAAAAAGAGGGCGGTATCAAGCTTTTGGAGGGATTAACCAAACTATTTTGGAGGCAGCATAAAATGTTGGAATGAATCCCGTCATTTTATGCTGCCTCCAATACAAGTACCAACTAAGAAGTAACGCTGACCTTTACTGGGAACGGCACCATGAGTACCAACCAGATAATGATCTTTTGCCGGTGTGCCCAGATAAAGTTGAATAATTATAAAGTTATGTATTTGCATAACACAAATCGAATAATATAGTATGAATTGTGAGAAATATCACTTTTAATGCTTGATACTAATGCCCTTTGTTTAGTCCTAAGTTATTATGCTATTAAAATTAAAGGAAAGATAGTCCTATACGCATTCGGTAAAGGTCGACAATGAAGATATTTTTGGTGTGACGGATCATGGAACTTTTGTGATGGATGGAGCATCTGCCTTAGAAGAGTGTCATTTTACGCCAGATGTCAACGATGTTGTGTGGATGGTGCGTTGGTGGGAGAGTTATTTGATGAAGCATATAGATGAAATGGACCGTTCACTTCAATATATACTGGAACAAGGCGTGAAGGCTTTCAATGAAGCTTTTTCTCAGTACAAACCAGTCGATTCTTTGTCAAAATTAGAGCAGGTCTCATCAGGAATTGCAGTCATCAGAGTTCATGAAACATTTTTGGAGTGCTTTGTATTAGGAGATGTTGAAATTTCGGTTAAAGGTAAAGACGGAGCGCTGGAGATACTGACGGATGATAGTATCAAACCTTTAGATGCACAAGTGATTGAACTTATGAATCGCAATAAAGATCGTGTTAAATCGTGTGTCTACAAGGATTTTACAGAAGAAGAGTTGGCTCTTTTGAAGAAAAATCGCCTGAAGATGAACACTGAAGAGGGGTATTATATTTTAAGTCATGATGTGATGGCGATTTCCAAGGGAATCTATAAAGTTTATCAACTAGATAATCTCCAAAGTTGCCTTCTATCTAGTGATGGTATTAGGCTGTTAGATCGATATTATACGAGAAATAGTTTAATAGATGAGATAAAAAATAGAGGAATAAAGTCGTTGGTTGATGAGCTTAGAAACTTTGAAAATGAAGATACTGCAATGCTAATGTTAAAAAGACTAAAAATTCACGATGATGCTACGGCGGTTTATATAGAGTTTTAGGCTAATAATAATCCAGGAAAAGCAATAATTATCAATTGATTATGTAGACACATATTATTAACGTGATATATAATACAAATTACGCATATGAATAACCAAAAGCAATGTTGGTGCGTTTGATGGTTGGAAATAATGCACGATCACGATTTGACTCCTGTAAACAAGTAAAATATTCCCTTGTACTATATCTATTCGCTTATGTTAATATATAAGCGAATAGATATTCATAGGAGGGAAGATCGTGAATAAAGAGACATTATTTCGAGAAATGTCACATGCCCTAGTTGAATTTGAAGTACAAAAGGTAGCAGAGCTTGCAGAAAATGCTCTAAAACAAAATATTCCTGCCTATGAAACAATAACTGAGGGCTTAATCCCGGGCATGAATGAGGTCAGTAAGCTTTATGAGGAAGAAGAGTATTTCCTGCCTGAAGTTCTTATGTGTTCGGATGCTTTCAATGCCGGTCTTGATGTGGTTAACCCCTATCTGGATAAAAGCTCTTTAGAAAAGCCCATTAAAATGGTTATCGGGGTGGTAGAAGGGGACACTCATGACATTGGTAAAAACTTAGTGAGGATTCTTGCGGGTGCCTCAGGTTTTGAAGTACACGATCTTGGTCGTGATGTACCCCTCGATCGTTTTATAGACAAGGCTGAAGAATTAGATTGCGATATGATCTGCATGTCTACTCTAATGACTACTACTATGGATGGTATGAAAACTGTCATTGATCGACTAATAGAGCGAAATATCCGGAGCAAATATAAAGTCCTCATTGGTGGTGGCCCTATTTCCCAAACGTTCTGTGATAAAATTGGCGCCGATCTTTACGCTAATGATGCCAGCTCGGCTGTCAGAAAAGCCAAAGACCTCATGGGGAGGGCTTAATGTGTTAATAAGAGAGGACATTTTGACTTCCAAAGAAAGGGTTCTGGCTCTTTTAACCGGAAAACCCTTGGACAGAATTATCTGTATGCCGATTGTAACCACCAATACCGCTCAGCTGATTGGCAAAACTGTGAAGGAATTCCAACTTGACGGCAAGGTTATGGCCGAGGCGCATATAGCTGGCTTTAAGAAATTTGGCTATGATTTGATTTATCTCTTCAAGAACTGTTCCTGCGTGGCGGAAGCTATGGGAGCCGAGTTGAATTATTCTGAGGATGAACCCGCTAGTTGTGATGTACCAGTGATTAAATGTAGGGAAGATCTAAGTAAAATCAAAGTTGCTGAAAAAAATGACGGTCAATTCCCCGTTTACTACGAAGCTCTGGAAATCCTTAATCAAGAAGTGGGTGACCAGGTTTTCATCTCGGTTTGTTTTTCTGGCCCTGTTTCCACGGCGGCTACCCTACGGGGTGTTGAAGCGTTTGCTCGGGATACCTATGCTGATCCGGAACTTTGCCATACCCTCTTAAGAATGGCTACAGACAGCTGTAAAAACTTGATCCGAGAAATAGCCAGTTATGGTGCTATGCCGATCATCTTGGAACCTATTGCCTCCGGTAGTCTTTTCAGCCCGAAGATGTTTGACAAAATAGCCTTTCCATATATTAAAGAACTTGTAGACTTAGCCCATGAACTTCAAGCAATTATTCCCCTTCATATTTGCGGTAAGACCCATAAGATTGTGGGTAAGATGACAGACACAGGGGCTGATGTGATAAGTCTGGACAAATGTGATCTGGCGCTTGCACGAGAAAAGGTTGCCGGTAGAGCAATTATTCTTGGCAATATTGACCCAGCTAATGAACTCCTCTTCGGCCCTGTGGAAGAGATTCATAAGGTTTGTAGAGAGGCGATCGATACCATGCACGGGTATTCGCCTGCCTATATCCTCTCGACTGGATGTGAAACTGCCAATAAAGTCCCTTTCGAGCATATTCAAGCCTTGATGGATGTTGCTCGGAGCCATGGCCTTTATGAGTATAAAGTAGACTAACCTAGATTGACTTAAGAAGGTGAAGAATCTTGAATCAAAAAGAACGTCTATTAACCGTATTAAAGGGAGACCGGGTTGACCGGCCTCCCGTTATATGCCCTGGTGGTATGATGAGCGCCTGTGTCACGGAGATCTCAGATTTAGTCGGGGGCGGTCATCATTCAGGTACCGACGCCATGGTAAGTGCCGCTCGAAAAGTCGGCGAGCTAGCCGGCTTTGAAAACTACGGAGTCCCGTTTTGTCTAACTGCTGAGGTGGAAGCCCTTGGTGCCAGCGTAAACATAGGCGATAATCTTGTTGAACCTAGAATCACTCAGTATAATGAACAGCCTCTAGAAGGCATTATGGAAAACTATCCGGTAGACGTAACCAACGGCAGGATGGGGATTGTCCTTGAGGCTATAGGGGAACTTAAGAACAGCCAGGTTCCCGTGATCGGCAACGTTTCCGGCCATATCAGTACGGCAACTTCGGTTGTTGACCCACTGGAAATGTTTAAAATGCTGAGACGGGAACCCGAGCGAGCAGCCCGTTTTTTGGCTTTCATTAATGATTATCTCGTCCGCTACGCTTTAGAAATGGTCAAGGCAGGGGCGGACGTTATCTCTATCTCGGACCCCACAGCCACCGGAGAAATTCTCGGACCCCGCAATTTTCAGAAGTTTGCGGTTCCTTACTATCAGAAAATCATCCAGGTTCTCCATCAGGAAGGCGTACCCGTCATCCTCCATATTTGTGGTAATGCCGGGAATATTATCGATTCACTTAATGAGGTAGAAGCTAATGCTGTGAGCTTTGACTCCATCGTCAACATGAAAACTGCCCGAGTGGGAATCAAGAGGGGACTTATGGGTAATGTTAATACCCAACTTCTGCACACTGGGGAGAGCGAGAAGATTGTGTCCATCACCCGTAATGCTATCCATTCCAGGGTGGATATTGTTGCTCCGGCATGCGGTCTCAGTATGGCTACTTCTATCCGCAATCTCAAAACTATGACAGATTACGTGAAAGAAGGTTCTTATCATTAACATGGTTAAGGTGTACTTCACCAGGGAGAGTATATCCATAGAAGTTAAACAAAGGGAGCGGCTTTCTGAATGTATAAGGGCAGCGGGTCTAAGCTTAGAGACTCCTTGCAATGGTACAGGAGTTTGCGGCAAGTGTAGGGTCAAGGTCTGGGGTGATCTTTATCCACCCGCGGAATTGGAAAGTGGCTTTATCGATACCCTTGACATTCGTTTGGCCTGCTTAGCTCAGGTAAAGGGTGACGTTCAGATCGAGCTTCCTTCAAAGGGAAGCATCCTTAAAACCATTAACCAGGGCATGGCTATTGAGGTAGAGGTTGATAGCCTAGTAAAACAGGTTTTGTTACCAGAGCCTGAAAAGACAGCGCAGACTTACCTTGAAAGACTCCCGTATAACTCTAGCTCCTTAGAAATTTATCGTAAGGCCGGTGAACTTGAACGGACCCACACTCAACAAATTTATGGGGTATTATTTGACAACACCCTGATTGACCTGGGGCCTGAGCCTGGTGAAATCCTGGGGGCGGCTATAGACATCGGGACTACTGGAATTTCAGCATATCTCCTAGACTTGGGCACAGGCGAAATTCTTCACAAGCGCTCTTGTCTAAATCCTCAGACAGAGTTCGGAGGAGATGTCTTGTCTCGGATAAGTTATTGTATGGAAAATTCCCCTGGAGTAACCCAGCTTCAGGAGACGATCCTTGAAACACTCAATGAGCTGATGAGAGATCTCACGGGAAGTGCAGGAAGAGCGGAGCGTATTTACCAAGTAGTAATCGCAGGAAACACGACCATGCTCCACTTTGTGCTGGGTGTTTACCCAGGGTCCATAGCCAAGGCCCCCTACCGTCCGACTTTTCTCGAACAAGTTGGCCTGAAGGCTAGAGAAGTCGGTCTGCAGATTTGTCCGGAAGGAAATGTAACGCTTTTACCTTCTGCTTCAGGCTATGTAGGGGCAGATATCCTGGCCGGTGTCGTGGCAACGGGGTTTGATCAAAAAGACTATCCGGCTATTTTTCTGGATATCGGAACAAACGGTGAAATCGTGGCTAATTTGGAGGGTAGGCTGATTGCCACCTCGACGGCTGCCGGTCCAGCTTTAGAAGGGATGAACATCTCCTGCGGCTGTCGTGCCGAAGAGGGGGCCATCGATACCTTCTTTATTGATCATAATTATGAGTTTCATTACACAACCATCGGTGCTGCTTCGCCTAAAGGAATCTGCGGTAGTGGACTGCTTGATATAACGGCTGCCATGGTCAAACACAAAATAATTCTAACCAGCGGACGCTTTAACCCGAATCTTGACTCAAGGCTAAAGGGTAGGGTAAGGGATAAGAAGTTTTATCTGAGCGATGAGCTTTATATTTCCCAGACGGATATTCGCCAGATTCAGTTGGCTAAAGGTGCTATCGCAGCCGGGGTCACCTTACTCCTCGAAGAAGCAGGCATCCCTCTTGAAGCTATTGAGGAAGCGGTCATTGCCGGGGCCTTTGGGTATCATATTAATCCTGAAAGTATCAGAGAGATCGGGCTTCTGCCTAAAGGATTAATGGCGAAGATAACCTTTGTCGGCAATTCCTCAGCAGAAGGCGCTCGCTTAGCCTTGCTCAATCAAGGTGTGATGACCCGAATCAATCAATTGAAGGGTAAAATAGAGGTGTTGGAGCTTTCCCTGAATCCCCTTTTTCAGGATTATTTTGTTAAGGCTTTGAGCTTTTAAACGGATCAAGGAGTGTAACGATGATTAAGGTAGATGTAGTCTCAGGATTTCTCGGCTCGGGTAAGACCACTTTGGTGAAGAAACTTCTCCAAGTTCACCAAAAGGAAAAGGTTGTCTTGATTGAGAACGAATTTGGAGACATCGGTATTGATGGAGAACTGATCGAGAGGGAAGGTTTTGAAGTCTTCGAAATCTCTAGCGGGTGTATATGCTGTATTATGCAGAAAGATTTCGTGCAAATGCTCACACGGATTATCGAAGAATTCCACCCTCAAAGGATTATTATTGAACCAACTGGGATCAGTATTCTTAGTGAAATCATTGATATTCTGCACAAGCCGGAATTTGCAACTCTTCTCCAGATAAACTCTCTGGTAACTATTGTGGACAGCGTTAATTACCTGCAACAGTGTGAGGTATTTGGAGAGTTTTTTGAGGATCAGATAACGAATGCCTCTATCCTAACCTTAAGTAAAAGCCAGATTGTGGACAGGGAAACCATTGACAAGATCATTGCCTCCCTTAGAGAATTTAACCCGAATGTGGAGATTATCAGCAAACCCTGGGATGCTCTTGGAGCCGAGGATTTCGAGAACCTCCTTGATGGGCAAGCAGACCTAGATTTTAGCGAAATCCTTCATACGGACTATAAACCTTGTAGCGAAAATGAATTTGAGACCTTGGCTTTGCAGACTTCCCATTCCTACAGCCAAGAAGAACTTGAGCGCATTCTTACCCTTCTCAGTCAGCCCAAATATGGTCAAGTTATACGGGGCAAGGGTTTTCTCAAAAGTAATCAAGGGTACTTGGATTTCAGTTACACTAATGGCCAGTATCTTGTCTCGGCTAGTAAGTTTAAGACCAGTGGCAAGTTGTGTCTAATTGGGAAAAACCTTAGGGAGAAGGAAATTAGAGACTTATTTAAGGTCAAAAGCGGAGGGTTGTTTAATTGGTTGAAATTCTGATAGACAGCTTCCAGGATGTCATCAAGGTAGTTCCTGTGTTGTTTTTGATCATTCTCGTATCAGACTGGACTACTAGAATGATTAAAAAAGGATCACCTCTGTTTAGCCGACTTGCAAGATTGGATGTCATAGGTGGAGCTCTACTGGGCATTATCCCCCAATGCGGTATTTCGGTGGCTTTTGCTAAGCTCTACGGTAACGGTTACCTTTCCTTAGGTATGCTGATAACCGTGTTCCTAGTGGGTTCTGATGAAGCCCTGATCATCATTGGTGCTCATCCTGATAAGCTTCCTCTGATATTTAAGATTATTGGGATTAAGCTTAGTATAATGCATCATCTTGTCTAGACAAAGCGCCGTTGCTATGAGCTTGTTTAAGTATTTTTAAATTTTAGGGCTGGAAATTTCACTATAATAGAGTGATTTCCAGCCCTTACCGCGTATAGTGAACTCGTTCAACTAAAGTTGAACATCGAGTCTTCGGTGACATAAGTCTCCAGTGACGATAGTGTCCAGTGGACATTTTTGCCACTGGAGACTATCGTACTGGAGGCTTTCGTCACCGAAGCAGAATAAGGTGTAAGACTCCCACTTGAAGTGGGAGTCTTACGTTTGGATAAAATCTCTAATTAAAGGCAAATGACTGAATTGTTAATAATTTGATTGACTGATTAATTAATAATTAGTATAATAATAAAGAAACCTGAGGCGATTTAATATATTTCAATTGTGGTGATTTACCAAGGAAGTACTACCGACATTAGAAAAGAGGAGGAATGATCAAAGAAATTAAAACGTTATCCCTTAATCAACGAAACACACATTTGGAATTATACTAATCTATTGGAGGTGTAACGATGACTGAACTCATCTTGTCCAGGTTACAATTTGCAGTGATCACGTCTTATCATTTCTTGTTCGTGCCGTTGACACTAGGGCTATCGGTCTTAGTAGCGATGATGGAGACTTGGTACGTGCGGACTGGAAATGAAACTTATAAAAAAATGACTAAGTTTTGGGGTAAATTATTTCTAATCAACTTTGCGATGGGTGTAGTGACCGGATTAGTTCAAGAATTTCAATTTGGAATGAACTGGTCTGAGTATTCAAGATTTGTGGGGGATATTTTTGGAGCACCTTTGGCCATTGAGGCCTTAGTAGCCTTCTTTTTGGAATCTACGTTCATAGGTGTATGGGTTTTTGGCTGGGATAAATTGCCCAAAAAAGTACATGCACTTAGTATTTGGCTTGTGGCCATAGCCACGAATGTCTCCGCACTCTGGATTCTGATTGCTAACTCGTTTATGCAAGAACCTGTCGGATATATTTTACGCAATGGCCGGGCGGAGATGACCGATTTTATAGCCTTAATTACTAATCCACATGTTTTTTATCAGTTTCCGCATACCGTACTCAGCGGATTTGTAACCGCCGCGTTCTTTGTTATGGGAATTAGCGCTTTCCATTTACTGAAAAAGAATCATTTGGACGTTTTTCGTCGTTCGTTCCACCTGGCAGTCATTTTTGGTTTACTCAGTGCCTTAGCTGTCGCAGGAGTTGGACACGCACAAGCAATGCATCTTGTAGAAGCACAACCAATGAAGATGGCTGCTGCTGAGGCGCATTGGGAGTCGGAAAATCCGGCAGGTTTATCGTTATATGCCTCTATAGATGAGAAGGGACAGAAAAACAACTTTGAGCTTAAAATTCCTGGCCTGCTAAGCTTCCTATCATACAATAGGTTTACAGGGGAAGTTAAGGGAATTCATGAGCTTCAGGCTGTTGCTGTTCAGCAATATGGGCCAGGCAACTATATTCCACAGGTAACTTCCTTGTTCTGGAGTTTCCGGATTATGCTGGTGGCTGGAATCTGGTTAATTTTGATCCCGCTCCTCGGACTTTATTTCTATAAGTCGAATCGCTTAGACCAGAAATCTTGGTTCTTAAAGATTGTACTCTGGACTATTCCCATACCTTATATTGCCAATACCGTGGGTTGGTATATGGCCGAAGTCGGACGTATGCCTTGGATAGTATATGGATTACAAAAAGTAGATGCTGGTCTATCCACCTCAGTTTCGGCATTATCCATATTGATAACCTTTGTTGGCTTTACTCTGATATATGGAGTCTTGGCGGTAGCGGATGTTTACCTCTTGCTAAAGTTTATTAAGAAGGGTCCTGAAGAGGCTAGCACGGAAGAATCGCTGAAAAGTGGAATAAAGGGGGCGTCGTTATGGACTTAAATATCCTCTGGTTTATACTCATCACCGTCTTATTTGTCGGATTCTTCTTCCTGGAAGGATTTGATTTTGGAGTAGGAATTCTGCTTCCCTTCTTAGGTAAAAATGATTCTGAACGTCGAGTGATTATCAATTCCATTGGACCGGTTTGGGATGGTAATGAGGTTTGGTTGATTACGGCCGGGGGGGCGATGTTTGCGGCTTTTCCTAATTGGTACGCAACTTTGTTTAGTGGTTTCTATCTCGCTTTGTTTTTAGTGTTGGCAGCTATAATTATTCGTGGTGTTGCCTTTGAATTTCGCAGCAGTGACACCAGTCCCCGTTGGCGAAACACTTGGGATTGGATGATCTTCACTGGTAGTTTCCTGTCCGCACTCCTTTGGGGCGTCGCTATGACTAATATAGTTAAGGGAGTACCGATTGATGATAAAATGCAATACGTGGGGACCTTCTTTACCCTACTCAATCCTTACGCTATCGTTGGTGGCCTAACCACGCTGCTTGTTTTCATGCTTCACGGTGCCTTATATCTCAACTTAAAGACATCAGGGGAGATGGCTGAGCGAGCATCGAAGGTTGCCAAGAAGATTGCTAAGGTTGCCATCCTAGTTGTTCTCGTGTTTGCCGGATTAACCATTTTCCAAACAGATTTGTTTGCTAATCTGGGGGCCGGTATTACACTGCTAGCATGCGGAGCCGCCCTTATTGTTGCCTATGTTTTGATATGTTCACGTAAAGGCGGCTGGGCATTTATCGCAAATGGTTTGACTATTCTCTTGTTTACGGTAGCCTTGTTCTGGGGGCTTTTCCCACGAGTGATGGTTTCCAGTCTCAATCCAGAGTGGAGCTTAAACATCTATAATGCCTCCTCCAGCCCTTACACTCTGAAAATCATGACGATCATCGCTTTGACCATGGTCCCGATTGTTCTTTTGTATCAGAGCTGGACTTATTGGGTCTTTCGCAAACGCGTAACTGAAAGAGACCTTCACTATTAGGTCGTCAGTGTCTTAGCACGTTCGCACACGTTTATTGCTATTCGTTTGTCGATAAGGCTAAAAGGCAAAACCTCTGGGCATTCTGCATGTTAACCGTTGCCTTTCTTCACGCCTTATCGCCTGCGCTCATTGACGCAATTCC
>LOEW01000229.1 GCA_001516045.1 Desulfosporosinus sp. BRH_c37 | reverse complement strand
GTTTTTCCCTCTTTGTATATGATAAATCCCTGCGGGATTTAGGGTACTACTAATTTCGAAAACGTAAGTCTCCAGTGGAGACTTACGTCGAAAGTGCACAACCCTTAACGAATACTAAGTGTTGTAGGATTAGTATCGCCGAAGCCGTGATCCCGAAAGGAATACGTATCGGCGTAGGATAGTTCGAGTCATTGCCAGCGCTTGGCCAGACAAGTATTCTTAATCAAGGTTCATCTCAACTGTTCTCGATGTGAGAACAGTTGAGATGGACCTTTTTTGTACTAATCAGACCCCCATGCCACTGGGCGGCACCACTGACGAATGGAAAATATATTTTCCAGGGCAGAAAGAATAACTTACGTTACATACTTTTTGTAGCATAAGCCCAACTAGGCTGCCGTAGGCGCATGAAGGGTCCTTTCTCGCCATCACGGCGCCTTGCTAATCCACACACTGCAGGAGTATGCGTAATGAGTTGCAGTGTGGCGATAAGCTCGTCCGCTTATCGTCATGGCGGCGCTACTAATCTCGAACACGATAGTCTCCAGTGGCATAAGTCTCCAGCGGAGACTTATGCCGAAAGCGCACAACCCTTAACGAATACTAAGCGCTGTAGGATTAGTATTGCCGAAGCCGTGATCACTAAAGGAATACCTACTGGCGTAGGGATAGTTCGAGTCATGGCCAGCGCTAACAAGAAGGCTAATTCGTACGAAGACAGTGTCTTAGGGCACCAGCTAAGATTTCTTTAAATTTCAATGAACATCAAGGAGAAATCATTATTAGTAGGTGACAACTTTTTCGTAACTACCCCCTTAAAAAAAAATATTGGCTCGTAAGAGTGCTATGTAAGGGCTGAGTAAAAGCCCGAAAGAGCCTTTGTATATAAGACATAGGCGTTTTTCAAACAATTAATAAAAGGAAAGAGGAATAAACGATGAAAACGATGAAGAAAAAACTCGCAGTTGCCGTAACGGTTGCGCTCTTGGCATTCCCTCTTGGTACAACACTAGCAATGGCTGAAACGACAATCATAACTACAACGGCACCAGCAACAACTGCTACGGATATAACCACAGCAGAAGTAGCAGTATCTGCATATGAAGCTGGGCCGATAACTACATTAGCAGAAGTAGCTACAGTAGATGGTTTAAAAGCCGCTGCGGACACAGCTGTTGGAGCAGTGGGCGATGAGGCGGCAAAAACAGCTTTCGAACTTAGGATAATAAACCGAGCAGTATCGATTGTAACGGTAAAAACTACACTTCAGGCAGAAGTGGCAGTGGCAGCGTATGAAGCTGGGTCGATAACTACCTTAGCAGAAGTAACTACAACAGAAGGTTTAAAAACAGCAGCGGATACTGCGGTAGCAGCAGTAGGTGATGGGGTAGTAAAAACAGCGCTCGAACTTAGGATAACAACTCGAGCAGCGGCAATTGCAACAGCAAAACCCACACTTCAGGCAGAATCTGCAGTGGTAGCATATGAAGCTGGGCCGATAACTACCTTAGCAGAAGTAACTACTGCAGAAGGTTTAAAAACAGCAGCGGATACTGCGGTAGCAGCATTAGGTGATGGGGTAGTAAAAACAGCGTTCGAACTTAGGGTAACGACTCGAACAGCGGCAATTGCAACAGCAAAAACTGCACTAACGCCTGTTGTCGATGATAACGGCAATCCAGTCACACCAGCTAACTGGTTCACAGATTTAATCTCAAAACTCCAGCTTGCACTAACTTTTGACCCAGCGCGTAAGTGCCAGCTTAATCAACAACATGCACTTGCAAAGTTGGCGGAAGCCCAGAAACTTACGATGGAAGGGAAAACCGAAGCTGCCCAGATCAGTTTGAACCAGTACACAGATAAGATCACCAAGGCGCAGGCGTTCCTTGATTCAGTTAAAGATCCTACCTCTGAAGCAGCTATAACCCTTGCCAAAGCCATTTCCAATGTTGATTCAAACAACATTCAGGTTTTAAGTAATCTAATAGATAAGCTTCCTCCACAAGCTGCCCAAAAATTAGCGCTCAATGTCGTACGTTCCATGGAGAAGGCTGTCAAGAATACACAAAAGAAAGAAGCAGTAGTCGCTCCAGAAGTTATCCCAGCGGTCACCCCAGTCGCAACTGCCGAAACTGAAAGAAAATTCATGAAAAAAGAAGCCAAAGTTGCCTTAGAAGAATTTAAAAAGGCTATCAATGAAAAAGGTAAGATCCAGATTATTAACCATGAAGAAAAGGATAATGAGATTCTCAATGAAGTTAAACTGTCCACAACAAAACAGGAAGAATCAGAACAAAAATTGGAAAGTCAAGGCCAGGTGACTCTAGCTAGGGTTAATCCAGTTAAAGCACAAACAGGGCTAACTCTCCGGGCGCCTGAGAATCATAAAGATAACCGGAACAAGCAAGAAGATGACAATAAAGATAAGGGCGGAGACAATCGTCCCGTTCATAAATAAGTTATTACTATGCGGCTCGGCTGAGCCGCTTTTTCTATATTTTGCACTAATCGCCGTGTGGGATAAACCGTGGTATACTTTATAAAGAAGCTGAAAGGAATGAGGTGGGGCTGTGAGTAAAGTCAAGCCGGGTGCCGATGACCTGCGCCGTTTTATAGGATATACCATGATAACCTTTATGAGTGTATTTTTGTTTTTGCCAGTCATATGGTTTATCCATTTATTTTCGCAGAACTCCGGAATTTATTTGCGTTGGGTCATTTTCTCAGCTTTTCTTGTCATTTTCAACTGCATATTTTATTATTGGAAATATCCTATAGATTGGCTGAAAAATTTACTTGCATTGGTCGTAATCAATCTGATAATCTTAATCTTTGAGTATTTTTGGTTGATACAAAGTCTAAGCTGAGCTCATCCATAGAAAATTATACCAAAGACTTGTTATATTGCAGGAACTATGATATTATATTTTCTGTTGCAACAATTCTAATCATGCGGGAATGGCGGAACTGGCAGACGCACTGGATTTAGGTTCCAGCGGGTAACCGTGCAGGTTCAAGTCCTGTTTCCCGCACCACTTATGACAAGGGTTAGAGGGTAAATTGAGAAATCAATTTGCTCTTTTTGTTTTTTACGGGTACGCACTGGATTTAGCGATGTTTACCGCACTGGATTTCTAGAAAATGCCCTTGATGAAGAAAAATTTAGTAGGGGACAACAAAGAAAGGATTTTTCATTATGACAAGAAAGTCCGCAGTTGTCACACCTACCAAACGGAAATCTTATAAAATTCAAATCCCTGCCGATTATTCAATTCAATTTGATGATTATTTGATTCACTGTGAGGAGCGTAATCTAACCCAAAACACTGTCGATAGTTATAAGTTCTATTTAGGGTATTTTAAAAAGTATCTGGAAGAAAACCAACACTCATTATTGGTGGATGAAATCACTGAAAGAGATTTAAAGGACTTCCTGAACTACATGCGTAAAATCAAAACTAATCATCAAGCAACAATTAATGCTGCCATTGCACAATTAAGACCGTTCTTCAATTATCTGATCGAACAAGAAATCATTTTAGATAATCCAATGACAAAAATAAAAAAGGGGAAGGTTGACCAAAAGCCTATTTTGCCTTTTTCAAATGAAGATATTCAAAAACTCTTAAAACAACCCGATAAATCTAGACATGCGGGGTATAGGGATTATTCAATAATGCTTATGCTTTTATCCACTGGAATGAGAATCAGCGAGTGTCTTAATCTGTGTATTTCAGATATTGATTTTAAGAATAGCCGCATCATTATTAGAGAGAGTAAAAACAGAACTCCAAGAATTGTAGGATTAGCAAATAAGATTAAACCTGAGTTACAGCGTTTCATTCGTCTATGCCATCCAGATTATTCTCCCATTGATGTTCTCTTTCAAAATCAAGATGGCGGGAAAGTGGCCGACAATACTATTCAAGAGAATTTTAGAAACTATGGTAAGCAAGCCAAAATTGACCCTAGAATCAGAGTAAGTCCACATTCCTTTAGGCATACCTATTCAATCAACTACTTGAAAAATGGAGGGTCTACAGCGTCGCTCAGAGAACAATTAGGACATAGAACGATAGAGACAGTAGAGAAATATTTGTATTGGTCATCGAATGATAAACTGGAAGAATTTAAGAAGTATAATCCGTTAGATAATTTTGATCTGAAAGTTAAGTAATGTGATGGTGGCAATATCAAAAATTCAGTGCACTTAATTGTATTAAAATGGATTAAAGTAAATATTATTTTTCCAATTGTTTTGAACGTCTTTAAACGTGCTTTGTGTGCGTCTGAAGGCGTTTCTTTTATATCATAAGCTGGATATATTTATGAGGGATAGACACAAGAAAGTAATAATGGTTTAAAAAATCTTTAACTTAGAAATTTATCTTTAAGGGGGATTTGGCAAATATTTCTGATATAATAAATAAGAAAGGTTCGATCTGAAAGATTGGGGGGGGGAACAATGGGTAACTCATTTATTAATACGGGAGATTTTGCAAATAGTGCATTTATAGACAATGATGAGAAAGCAATTGCATATCATCAATTGGAGGGCTATTACAGGGCTGTTAAAGTCCTTGTTGAGAAATCAGAAGTTAGACTAGATAGTTTGATATATCCAATTATGTATTGTGTAAGGCATTTTACCGAAATTTTACTTAAATACAACATTGATTACATTAATGAACATTCTTACTTAAAAGGTAAATACTGCAAGACACATGATGTTATTGATAATTTAAAAATACTAGATGAATATATCGGTGAATTAATGCCAGAAAATCCGCTTCCAAGTAATATTAAAGAATATATCATTGATATTGTGAATCTGGATGAGAACAGTAATTCAACAAGATTTAAGTACAATATTGTTTGGAACAAAAAAGCTAAAAAGGATGAAGTATCATTTAAAGATGCAATTGAAATTGACTTGGATAAATTAAATGATGCAGTTGATGAGATTTATGCATTGTCATGCATTCCAGATATGCTGCAAGAAAAATGGAGGTTTTTAAGTGAATTGCAGTCTATATAGAAAAATATATTCCCCTCAGAGCCACAAAACGGTACTACTGAGAGGGGAGTTTTATTCTTAGAATGCATGGAAAGTAGAGATAAATAAAAACATGATAAATAATTAAACAGAGAGTCGGGAGATCTAGGAATGAAAAAGCTGAACTTGAAATGGGTAGCTGATTCAATAGGAGAAGACTATAAGAAATGGAAAAGGGGGGATATAATCCTTCTTGAAGCTCAAACAGGAACAGGAAAAACATGGTTCATCAAAAATGTTTTGATTGACTATCTGGGAGATAATGAGAAATTACTATTCGTATGTAATAGAACAAATTTAAAAAGACAGTTAAAAAAAGACCTTTTGGAAAAATTTAATGAAAAAATACCGAGTACTACAAAAGAACTTGATGATATTACAACGATAAATAATATCACAATTACAAGTTATCATGCGATTCAATATTCGGCACGAGACGAAATATATGATGGTAAAAAATTTGATCTAGGCTTATTTGATTTTATCATCCTAGATGAGTGTCATTACATAATGGCTGATGGTAGCTTTAACAACAAATGTAGATTCGCATATGAAAAATTAGTTTATAACATGTCAAGATTTGCAACAAAGATATTTATTTCTGCAACTATGCAAGAAATAAAAGATCCAATTATTAGATGCGCAAATAGGGGTTTCGGTAAACTGCCTAAAGTACGTGAATATTCTACTGGAATTGATTATAGCTACATACATCCAATTTATTACAAAAATGATATGACCGATATCATTAACACTATAAAAAATGATAAGACAGATGAAAAGTGGCTTGTATTTATTAGCGACTTAAAAGATGGTGAAAAGATTCTTAAGGAATTAGGCAAAGACAATAGTAGCCTTATCAAGTCAGGTACTATATCGGATGAATTAGATTCTGTTATCAATAATAGTAAGTTTAATAAGAAAGTTTTGATTGCCACTAAAGCAATGGATAATGGAATAAATATTTCAGATCCTAAGCTCACAAATATTGTCATTATGGCGTGGGATAAGATCACATTTATCCAAATGTTAGGAAGGAAGAGAATCCAGATTGATGAACCTTGGCAAAATATTAATCTATACATCCCGACCAGAATGAAAAAGAGTTTTTTGACAAAATTACATTTATATGACTTAAAACAAGCAGAAATTGATTTGATAGGTAAAGATAAAAATGCTTTTGATAAGAAGTACGATAATGATTTAAAAGACTTTAAAGATTACAATGATATTTTTTATAGGAATAAGACCACTGGTGACTGGAAAGTAAATTCCATTGGTTATCTCAGATTAATGAAGGATACAACATTTGCCAAATACATGATTGAAAAATTTGATACAGAAGGTGAGTTCGCTTTTGTTCAAGAACAACTAAGTTGGTTGGGATTAGAGAATACTTTTGATGAGTCTAATTTGATTGATGGGATTCTATTCGAAGAAGATTTAGTTACATTCGAAGAACTAATAAAGAAATTGGTTGGAATTCAGGTATTAAAAGAAGATCAAATTAAACTCAAAGAACTGTTAACAAGTGAAGCATTTCAAATTGATAGAAGTTTACTTCGAGGCACAAAGAAAATGCATCCAGATACATTTAACAGCATAATGAAGAATACGTTAAAATTACCATATGAAGTAACTGCAACTAAGACGTCTAAATGGGTTGAGGGTAAACCTAAGAAATATACATATTGGACAATTAGTAGCATATAGTATGATTCATGGAAAGCTATCCCTTTATTGTATATAATCTATTATTATAGATAAAATACAAATTAGGGATAGGAATAGAGAAACCAATAATTTATTAAGCGCGTTTCTTTTGGTTCTTTTCTTTTCGCGCAGGTCGGTCGTTAAATTGTGAGGTACGAACAATTTATAAGATCGAGATGGTGGAAAAAGAAAAGAACATGATTAAGTTATAACAAATGGTGCAGGGGTGTAGGCTCTTATCTAAATCAATTGTATTCAGATGATGATGCTTTAAAGGAGCATGGATGGTTGGGTTAAAATCCAGATTATGAATAGGAATACAGGACGCTTACCAGCGGGGTTCTGAAATTTTGTTTTTATTTTTAGCTTTGTCGTTCGTGCCGACCGCCAAATCCAAAAATAAAAGCCAAAATGTTCAGAATATGATTTATTTAAAATTTTTTTAATGTAGAGTCAAAAGAAACCGTTAAACCGTTAAAATATTTAGCTTTTATTTTTTGGAAGGCTTGCCCGAACAAAAAACTTAAAACAAGAATAATTTTACAACTAAGGTTCACTGGAACATTAAATAGGTGAGTACTCAAATCTTAAGCGGTTGAGAACAAGATTGATCAGACTAATAAAAGGTGTTGGATATATTATTATAAAGTACTGATATGAACATATTTCTAAAATGCGACTTCATTATAATTAAACTCCAAGGCTTCAGAAATGATTTAATGTAAAAATACTCACTATTGAAATTCCAACCCCTTAGAGCATCGTTTAAACGTCATAAAATGATAATTTTAAATACTAGTAAATTTGTTCAGATTGATGGAATAATAACACTTATACTCTTAAATACTTGTTATATCATTCGAATACATTGATAAATATTACGTGTTTATAATGCTCAAAAAGGCATAAAAACACAGGTAATATGGTGCTTTGCGAAAATCAAGCGATGAGCGGAATATGCTAGGACAAGTCACAGGATGCCCCTCTAAGCTGTCAAATTACTTTGGTTGGTTAAATGAGAAGACATAAAAACCTCTCATAAGTCAAATAAGAGGTTTTTTAAATAAGCAAAGTAGTAATTATATTCTTAAAAGAATATTCCCATCTAGTATCTGAGCAACTTAGATATTACAAATTAATCTTAATATTTTAAATTTCCTTATTTATCGTTACTGGTATAATATCTATGAAGGATTTATTGTAAACTGCATTTTAATACTATTTTCCAAATGTTCATTAGAATTTGAAGCAACATTTTTTAAAATATAAAGCGTATATGTTTCTCCTAATTTACAGTTGTGCTCAACCTTAACTGATTTTCCATCTGCCCCTAAAACTAAAATTGCATTTTTAAGTTTTTGGCCATTACTATCAACTATATATATATTATCAGTATTAATTGTGTATGGTGAAATAGGCAAACTAAATTTAATTGTCAAAAAGGCACCGTTTGCATTTGTTTTAGCAGGCCATTCCATATAAGTTTGATCTGTTGTTGTTTGATTTACGATTTTTACTTTATAAGTTGTTGTCTTATCATCGAAAGTAATGGTTAGAACTTGATCTGTCGTAGGTTTTAAACTGTCAAAGCCCGTTACATTTGCCGTTGTAATAGGCTCTACCTTGGTACTTCCATTACTATAAGTACCAGTTACTATTAGTCCACTGATATCTAAGGAATCACCAACTGTATAATTTAGTTTTGTTGCTGGTGTAGTTATGGCTATACTTTGCAGGGTTATTGGTACTATGTCCTGTACATTAGGTTCAGTAGAATATGGCTGATAGTTAATTTTAGGTAATTTAAAGTCGTCATAATAATCATGTATCCCCTCTTGAATTCTAGCTTCATCTGTTGTTCCCCAATAGTTATTCGTAGCATCTATAACATTGGTCGAGTAATTAGGCTGAATATTAAAGTTCTTATTATTATAAATATCACAGTTTTTAATAAAAATTTTTCCTGTAGGATTTATATAAATTCCATTAACATTATCTTTTATTAATGAATTAGATACATTACTACTTGAAAATAAAGAGTCAATATCTATACCCGCTCTACCAACATTATTAGTAATCTTACAATGGTCTATATCAAAATTACCGTTTGATACTTCAACTCCAACTAAACAATTAGAAATATCGCAATTACTTATTTTATTATTATATGAGTTTGATATCCTTATCCCGTTCATGAAAGTATTAAGACTACAATTTGATATTTGATTATTACTTGAATCTTCTAATAAGATTCCGTAACCATACATGATGTCATTGCCAAAAAAATTACAGTATTGAAATTCATTATTGTCTGAATTAATTACAACATTGTTGTAACTGCTTAATTTGTTTGAGTTTATTTGTATTAGATCATTTTTAGTACCATCGGCTAAAACCTTACCGTTTATTTGTAAACTATATTCCCCTAAATTAAGTATAGCTCCAGGACAAATATTTAATGTAACACCTTGAGTAATTAGTACACTGCCCTTAAATAAATATGGACTTCCAGATTTGTCCCACGTTGTATCTTGGCTAATAATACCACTAACCTCAGTTTGAGCAAATACCGTTTTGGCATTTAATGTGAATAAGATACTTATAAACATAACTAGAAACAGTTTCTTTCGCACCTTAAGAACCCTCCAATGCTTTGTTTTTCCCCTCCTTAATCTAAATTCCATGTTTTGAATTAGATTCCTGCAATCTTCCAAAATTTTATATAATTAAAACTTAGACTTCCGTCTAATAATAATTTTTACAACCTGAATGTGTATTATAAGGTACACCATTTGATACGGAAACAGTCATTTTGAGAATATAGTAATACCAAGGGTTTCAGGAATTGCTATTCGTATCATAAGGTTATAAAATGAATTATCAAACGTATCATAAATAGCATTGACCTTTTGATACATTTATGATACTATGCACCTACAAGTAATTATTGGAGGTGCTTAGAAATGAAACGAGTTGGATACATTCGGGTATCAAGTAAAGACCAGAACCTAGAAAGGCAGTTAGACGGTATGAAGGCCATAGGTATTGAAGAGAAGGACATATATATTGATAAGCAGAGTGGCAAAGACTTTGACCGTGTAGGATACCAGTACATGTTAAAAGGCTTGCGAGAAGGTGACATACTTCACATACATTCATTGGATAGATTCGGGAGGAACTATAACGATATTATTGCCGAATGGAATAACCTTACTAAAGTCTTAAAGGTAGACATAAAAGTCCTGGACATGGATCTGCTAGATACGACAAAACATAAAGATTTATTGGGGAACTTCATCAGCGATTTAGTTCTGCAAGTTCTGAGCTTTGTAGCACATAAGGAGCGGGACAGCATCAAGCAGAGACAGAAAGAAGGAATCACAGCACTAAGGGCAAGGAATAACGGTAAGGGCATCGGCAGACCATCTATAGAGGTATCTAAGGACTTTACAGCAGCCTATAAGCAATGGAAGGCTAATGAAGTCACAGCAGTTCGAGCAATGGAATTAAGCGGATTAAGTAAGGCAACATTCTACAGGAAGGTAAAGGAATATGAGACAGCACAAAAGCAAGGCTAAAAACAAGCCTTGCTTTCTTTTTGTAGATACATATACCCCCAACCCCTATTATTGGAATTCTTATGGCTATTTCTTAATATAGAAATAGATTCGAATTGATATAGTTATTACAAGAGACACAAGCATCGTGAACAATAAAGAGATTCCCTTATTTGCTCCATAACTATATCTACCGCCGCCCTGTAACCAAATCAATCCAATAGTTACCACAAGCCAAAGTCCTAGAAAATATTTTGCTTCTTCTTTCATGACAACCTCCATGAACTTGACTCTGTTTAAACAAGAGGGGATAAGTGTGTTCTTCTTTTTAAGGTAGTGGGCGGTACTTTACAACAACCGGCCAATTTACCTTTGTTGGTACATGCAGAGTACACCATGGTACATGAAAATGCCGGAAAAATTAGCGAAGATAGGAATTATTTAAGTATCTATCCATGCATCATTCATCAAACATTATCTTACAACGGTTTCATGACACGTCCAAATGCCACCTAGTAAATCCTAACCGCCTTAGTGGGTATAAAATCGCAAAAATGATATTTCAAACAAGAAAGGGTGTAGCCAAAACGGTTACACCTTAATATATCCCTTATTTGAATTAATCCTAAATTGAGGTTACGTTGCTTAATGAGTTGTTTGGTAAAATTGGTTTGGGGCAATATTGACTGCCAGAAATGTATTGCTTTCTGGATTATTTTCAAATATTTGTATCTATAGCAGGAATATTTAGGTAACATGTTGAATTCTAGACCAAGAACGATTTATGAGATTATAACTCAATAATGGCAAGTTGTGTAGTGAGATACACTTGTGATATTTGCGAAAGGAAGAGATATAGTTTGAATATATGGCTAGGTTTTTCGTTGGGGTATTCTGTATTGGCAATATCAACTCTTATTCGCACTTTATTGGCTGTATTTAAAAAGATAGAGCTTAATCCAGGAGGCTCATCTTTTGACGAGAGTCCCCATTTTTCAGATCAAGCAAAAAAGATACTGATCCAACATTATTCAAGAATACAAGGTACATTAGGTTTTTGGAAAAACCAAGCGGAAAAATATAAACGCTTTCATTATTATTGTATGTATTGGACAATTCCTGCTTCAATTATGATTCCTATTATCACCCAATGGATTGACGGGCAACCATATTCTAAGTGGCTTCCAACGATTATCTCCACACATACTGCAATTTTAATAGCCTTTCATAATGGGTTTAAAGTTGATAAAAACTTTAAGTCTTTTAGACATGGGGAATCGGACTATTATGATTTGAACAGGCGTTTACTAGATAGACCAGAAACATTTGGAAAAACTGAGGACGAGAGGCTAAATAATTATTTTAGAGAAGTAGAGATTGTAAGAAGGTTTGTCAGAAATGCAGAAACTGACAATCTTCCTATGGTAGAGGATGTAAAAAACAACACAATTGCAAAGTAGTATTTTAATCAATTGTAACCTCGAATCTCCTTAACCGATCAATAATTACATTCGCCATTATTCAAACTAATTGCTACCAAATGGAGGTATGAAGATGAATGAAAAAAAGATTAAACATTTAGAAATGATTCAAGGCGTTATAACACGTATGGGGTCTAATTCATTTAAGCTAAAAGGGTGGGGAGTTACACTAGTTGCAGCGGTATTTGCATTAGCAGCAAAGGATAGTAATGGTCTGTTTTTTCTTATATCATATATGCCTATTATTTTTTTCTGGGGATTAGATGCTTATTATCTGAAATTAGAACGCCAATATATAAACTTATATAATGAAATCCGTCAAGAGGATGAAAATTCTATCAACTTTGCTATGAAGATATTACCAAAGCACAATGACGAAAAAACCAGTTTTCTTAAATGTGTACTTTCCCCAACAGAATCTCTTTTTTATTTTCCATGTGCAATAATCGTAGCAATTGTAATCTTATTACTTCAATCCAAAACGTAGTTTGAAAATGATACTTGGTATATTAAACGTATCGGACAGTTACTTTGTGACGGGTATCTTTGCATTGACTGGAGAGACAGATTAATTTTTAATAGATGCATATGTTTTAGTGAGTTAGGATTCTATTTTCTAAACGTCGTGCTATTAGTTATAGAGGTGATTTTAAGGAGGTTTATACATGGGAAGAAAAATATTTATATCTTATAAATACAGAGATAATAGTGTTCAGAATCTTGTTGGAAAATTTGGAAATGCAATAGTAAGAGATTATGTAAATATATTAGAAGATTTATTCAGTAACTCTGACCATATATTTAAAGCTGAACATGATGACGAGGATTTATCCAATTTAAGTGATGAAACCATCTGGGAAAGCCTAAAGGACAGAATTTACGATAGCTCACTAACAATTGTACTTATATCACCAAATATGAAAGAAAAAGGAAGTTCTGAAAATCAACAATGGATTGCTCAAGAAGTCTCATACTCATTGAAAGCAATTTCAAGAACTAATAAAAGTAGTAAATATATAACAAGTAGAGAAAATGCTATAATTGCAGTTGTTCTTCCTGATAAAATGGGAAGTTACAGTTATTTTATCAATGCACAATCATGTTGTTCAAATGGATGTACAAAGTACCATAGTGACGTAACCTTCGAAATAATTGCAAAAAACATCTTTAATCAAAAAGTGCCAAATATAAAAATTTGTGCTGACGGATCGAAGATACATTACGGGGATTATAGTTATATACAAGTTGTTAGATGGTCTGATTTTATTAGTGCAAAAGAACATTATCTAGATAAGGCATGTGAAATTCAGAGTAATTTAGAGAAATACGAAATAACAAAGCAATGCTAGCAAGTTAGTTTACTTACATCGAAATCCTTCTTCAGATTGCTTTAACGGACAGTGAACAACTACCAGATTAGTGGAAATGTATTCAATTCAACTTCATCTTGAGATGCAAAATAGACGGAAGAGATAACAAAAAGAGGAGTGTTGTTTGTATAAACAGACCTTTAGAACTTAAAATATTTTAGGCATCTGCAAGTCAATTTGGATATATTCTTAGTAAGAATAGTTTTATGATAATAACATAAATGAGGAAATGTAGGAGGTATACACTATGGCTTTTTTAACTGAAGGTGAATTGAGAAGCAAATCGAGCATAGCAAAGTCGAAATTATTATATAAATCTGCTAATCAAATATTAAATGAATCTTACAGGAATTTTAGTGCTTATAAAGTCTATGATATTTTCTTATCACATAGTTTTCTGGATGCTGAATTAATATTGGGTTTAAAGGAACACTTGGAAGAGTTCAATTTATCAGTATATGTTGACTGGATTGAAGATAATAAGTTAGATAGAAGTAAAGTTAATCGAGAAACAGCTGACTTATTAAGAACAAGAATGAGAGCATGTAAGAGCTTAATATATGCTGTTTCAGATAAATCTGATAAATCTAGATGGATGCCTTGGGAGTTAGGATATTTTGATGGTCATAAGAATGGAAAAGTGGCAATTATGCCAATTACTCAAAATACTAATGATCAATTCATAGGGGAAGAATATTTACTGCTATATAAGTATGTCGAAAAAATTCCAAAAACGTATTCGTTCGAAAAGGATAAATTAAAAATAAATGGCGTAGAAGTTAAAACCTGGATAGGATAATTGAGTGTGGATTTATTGATTTCTTAATCGAAAAATGGGGGAAGAAATAAATGAATTTTAACAAAACTGATATATTTGAATCTGGAGAAAAATGCTATATCTGTACGGCACATACGGTAATTGAGTTTATTCAGAAGTTCTTCAATAGGGCGAAAGATACTATTTTTTTACATTTAAGAGTGTACTTTTTGGTACACCCCTAACTGATTGCTTATTTGATGGCGTAGACACGCATATATTGTAGTAGTATAATTACAAAGGAATATTCCCCTCTGGATTTTTCGATCACTAAAAAACTCTGTAACCCTTGATATGAGCAATATTCATGCGGGAATGGCGGAACTGGCAGACGCACTGGATTTAGGTTCCAGCGGGTAACCGTGCAGGTTCAAGTCCTGTTTCCCGCACCACTTATGAATTACAAACGATTTGTGCCTTACCCACTATAACGGATAACGCACAAATATCGCACAAAATATTTTCACTTAGCCATGCTATACTGCATGGTTTTTTTTTAATCCCTACTGTACAGTTGGCAGATTATGTTCTCAGATCTGTTGGCGCTTGGACTTGATGACAAAGGAAACCCAATCGTAACACCGTTTATGCTTTGAATGTTGATAGTTTAAACTTATCAGGCTCAACTTTCTTAAGTCAATTTCAATCAGCTGTAAATAGTAAAGTATTAGCACAAGCTGAGTTTTCAGGTTATTATCAACAATAATTATAATTTGAAAGAAGCATATCTATCTTAGGTGTGCTTCTTATTTGATTAAGGAAAAGGATATTTCGAAACAAGCTACATCGCAGTAGACCCATTATGTCTAGCACGGAAAGCATAAAAATAACGCCCCGAAAGGCGTTATTGGGCTACTTGCATGTTAAGTTACCTTGATTTAGTAACTCTTGCATTTTGTCCTCGCCAAGTTCATACAGAAATTTGATGACCCAAACATAAATACCCTATAGAGTAGACTTTTTTTATTGTCTACTCTATAGGGTACATATTATATTGGGTGCCAGCCAAGTTTTCTTCAAATTATGGATGGAATAAAATTGGCAATCATGCCAAAATTCTTCTTTATACATATTATCAAAAGATGTTCTTTAACGTGAATAATTCAGTATCGAAAATGTGTTCAAAGAGAAGTTTCAAGGTCGTAACTTCTCCAAGTGATTGTGAAACGTCTTGTACACCTAAGTATTTTTCCAAGCGCTTCATATTGATGTTAATGTTGTCGATCTCCTGGTGGTCGAGGATAATACTCCACCATTTGTTGTCATTATTCCAATTTTGCTCGGCGATATTTAATTCTGCTTGAGCACCCTCCCATTTTTGGACGGTAATGGAAGCTTCGACCGATTCAAGCAGAGCCCCCATTATCTGAGTATTTGTCTCGACATATCGATAGGAAGCCAAAGAGCCTCCTAATAATATAATAATAATAATTATAATGGTTATAGGGGTACGCAAGTGATTTCACCTCTCATTATCTGTATTTGAGTTTGGATGAGAATGCGACACATACGAGCAGTCTAGCGCGAATACGCCGTGATGGCATTTGTTCGGCGTAACTCTCCACCGGAGAGTTACGCCACTGGAGATTTATGTCACCGAAGTCTCGATGTTCAGCTTAAGCTGAATGAGTTTACTTACGCTGTTTTGCTTGTGTGAAGAGTGTCCCGGAAGAGTCTAGGCTTGCTATGAGGACATCTTCGACCTTGTCAATAGTTTGTTTTTTAAGTTCCCTTCTTAACCATTTTAGGTCCTTTTCACTTTGCTGTAGGTTTTTACTATTTAATTTACCATCCATAATAATGGGGAGCGGTAGTCCCTCGTACGGGGGTGTTATCTGAAAATCTTCAGGAATCGTTGGTCTTTTCTGTACTTTGGGGAAAACGCTCAAATTTCCGTTGTTTTCTAGAACGGCATATTCGACATCAGCGATGTTAGGGACGTTCTTGATACGGAGTTCCTCAAGGAGATCAGTGAGGTTATAACAATTTCTCTTTAATTCTCCTTCGACTATTTTTCCTTGCCTAATAAGGATACTTGGTGTGCCACAAATAATATCTCTAGCCTTTTCACTTTTTAAAGCAATCCACGCCAAGGTTAGATTTGCTAATAGGAGAACAAGGATTGGGATGATGCCGCTGAGGAGCGGAATACCCATATTCTCACTGGGGATGATAGCAAGGTCGGATATCATAAGTAACACTACCAGCTCAAATGGCTGCAATTTAGCGATTTCTCTTTTTCCCATCACACGAAGGGCAACTATTACCAGCGTGTATAAAATCAGGGTTCTGAACACAATGATGATCATATTCTCATTCTCCTATTCAGCATATTTGGGGGCTTTTTTTGGGGGGGTGGGGGCACTGAAAGAGGTATTAAAGGAGAATTTGAGATTATATTATCCGATATGCTAAGAATTATTACGATAGTCGCCGTCGTTTGATCTTTAGCCGCAAGCCCCTGGTGTACCCTTGAGAGGGCAGTAATTAGTTATAGATTCTTCAATTTGATTACAAAGAGTAAGTCTGGTATAATTGGTGAGTAAATTTATTGAATGAGACCCTTGAAGTTTGTCGATGATTAACTTCTTTGTTAAAGGGGGGAACGAAATGTTCCCCCTTTAGATAAAAAAGGGATTATTATGAGGAATTTTGCAGGAATTTTTTGATGTATTTGGCTTAAGCACGGGTTTGTAGTCTTATTAAACAGGGAAGACTAACAAAGTATCCGATCGCACTGCCTTGCACATAGAATAAAATAGTGTTTAAGGGGGAGAATATATGTCTGTCTCAGTAGAAAAAATAGAAAAAAATGTTGTAGCTCTGGAAGTGACTGTAGAAGCAGGAAAATTCGTACTGGCGGTGAACCAAGCTGCCAAGACTTTGGCTAAAAAGGTGAATGTCCCTGGGTTCCGTAAAGGGAAGGCACCGCGTCGGATGGTTGAACTTCATGTGGGGAAGGAAGCTCTCTATGACGAAGCGTTAGATCATTTGATCGGACCTGCTTACGCTGAAGCGGTTGTAGAGAGTGGTATCCAACCGGTGGATCGACCTTCAGTTGATTTAGTACAGATCGAAGAGGGAAAAGACCTAATTTTCAAAGCACAAGTAAGCGTCAAGCCTGAAGTTGAACTGGGTGTATATGTTGGACTTCATATTGAACAAGACGCAGTTAGTGTAACGGACGAGCAAGTGCTCGAAGAACTGAAAAATAAACAGCAACAACACGCCCGTCTCCTTACACTTGACGAAGGTAAGGTTGAAAACGAGGATACAGTGACCATTGATTTTGAAGGATTTACCGGTGATGTTGCTTTCGTAGGCGGAAAAGCGGAGAATTATGAGCTAGTAATTGGTTCGGGAACCTTCATTCCTGGTTTTGAAGAAGGTTTAATCGGAGCTGAAATCGGACAACATGTTGATGTCAACGTTACCTTCCCAGATGAATATCATAGTGAAGAGCTGGCAGGGAAAGAAGCCGTTTTTAAAACGGATATTAAAAAAATCCAGCGTAAAGAATTTTCGTTATTAGATGATGAATTTGCCAAAGATGTCAGCGAATTCGAAACGCTTGATGAATTGAAAATCGACTTACGGAATAAATTATTAAAGCAGCGTGAAATTCAAGCCAAAGGAGATCACGTCAAGTCGATCATTTCTAAAGTCGTTGATAATGCCAGCGTCGAAATTCCTGAAGTCATGTTTACTGAACGAGTCAAAGCTATGGTGGAGGATTTGAAGAATAATCTAGCTCAGCAGGGAATGACAATTGAACAGTATTACCAATTTACCAACTCGACAGAGGAAGTTATGCTTGAGCGCCTGCGTCCTCAGGCAGTGGAAAGCATAAAAACTGATTTAGTTTTGGAAGCTATTGCTAAGACAGAAGGAATTGAGGTCTCGGAAGACGAAGTAGATGTAGAGATCCAAAAACTTAGTGAGCGTCATAAACAAGACGTAAAATTGCTCAAGCAGTCCCTCATAGCGCGTGGGGATCTCGAGTTCTACAAACAAGGTTTGATCAATGAGAAGACGGTCAACTTTTTAGTAGAGCAAAATGCATAGTCAACGACGCGAGGGAAATTCTGAGGTATAGAGGTGAGAGGATGGCAAAGTACACCGATGACAAAAATCAACTAAAATGTTCATTTTGCGGAAAAACCCAGGAGCAAGTCAAGAAATTGGTTGCCGGTCCAGGTGTATACATTTGTGATGAATGCATTGAGCTTTGCAATGAGATTATTGAGGAAG
This sequence comes from Desulfosporosinus sp. BRH_c37, assembly GCA_001516045.1. Lineage (GTDB taxonomy): Bacteria > Bacillota > Desulfitobacteriia > Desulfitobacteriales > Desulfitobacteriaceae > Desulfosporosinus. Next base: position 5,801 of record LOEW01000229.1, on the reverse strand, counting down.
AGCTGACTGACGACTTGGGAGTTGAAATTGGAGAGATTTTGAAACCCAAGGAAATCCGGTCGATTATTGATCAATATGTTATTGGCCAAGAACAAGCGAAAAAGGCACTTTCAGTGGCAGTATATAACCATTATAAGCGGATTAACCTAGGCATGAAAATAGATGATGTTGAATTGCAAAAGTCAAACATCATTATGTTGGGACCCACTGGTTCAGGAAAGACTTTGCTGGCCTCGACGCTCGCGAAAGTCCTTAATGTTCCCTTTGCCATAGCAGATGCTACTTCACTCACAGAAGCAGGGTACGTGGGTGAGGATGTAGAGAATATTCTTCTTAAATTGATTCAAGCCGCTGATTATGATGTGGAAAAAGCAGAAAAGGGTATTGTTTATATCGATGAAATTGATAAGATCGCCCGTAAGTCTGAAAACCCCTCCATAACTCGGGATGTCTCTGGGGAAGGTGTTCAACAGGCCTTACTGAAAATTCTTGAAGGAACGGTAGCCAGCGTACCTCCACAAGGTGGACGTAAACATCCGCATCAGGAATTTATTCAGTTGGATACCACAAATATTCTCTTTATTGTCGGAGGAGCTTTTGACGGTATTGAAAAAATCATTAACAACCGCTCAGGACAAAAGACCATGGGCTTTGGTGCAACTATCCAAAATAAAACCAATCTGAATGTTGGCGAAGTTTTAAAAGGAATTTTGCCGGCAGACCTTCAGAAATTTGGGCTAATCCCTGAGTTTGTTGGACGTTTACCTGTAATTGTGACACTTGAGGCGTTGGATGAGGCGGCCTTAGTCCGTATCTTGACAGAACCCAAAAATGCTTTGGTTAAGCAATACCAAAAGCTGATGGAACTTGATGGTGTCACCTTGGAGTTCAAAGAAGCGGCACTTACTTCGATCGCCACTGAAGCAATTCGTCGAAATACCGGAGCACGGGGTTTAAGGGCCATTGTGGAGGATCTCATGCTCAACGTGATGTATGATTTGCCTTCGCGCAATGATGTTACAAAATGCGTCGTCACCCAGGACGTGGTCTTGAAGAAAGAAGAACCACTTCTCGTTGTAGCTGATAAACCTAAAAAAGGCAAGAAGGAAGAATCTGCTTAAGCGAGGCGCGAGGTTCGATGCACGAAGTTCGAAGCTAAGGCTAAGCACGAGGGATAATATCGCGTATCTAGCCTTTGTTAAGTTTACTATTCTTCAGATGAAGTTTAATTGGACTTCATCTGAAGTAAGTTTTCCTAAAAGATTTAGAGACACCTGAGAAGCTGTTAAGTTTTCTCAGGTGTTGTTTTTTTATACTTATCATTATGATGTTTTAATTTCCACCTTATGGCAATACTAACACAAGTGAGATTGCTCAGGACAGGAGGAACAGTGGACATGAATGGATTCAGCGCAGTAGTTATGGTAGTTCAGTTGGTTTTTGCCATCGTCATAGGCCTATATTTTTGGGGGATGCTCAAGTCCCAACAAGGAAATAAAAGCACGGTTGAACGAGAGTCACGTAAGGAATTTGAAAAACTACAAAAAATGAGAAAAATTGCCTTAACTACCCCTTTGTCAGAAAAAACTCGTCCCACTCATTTCGAGGAGATTATTGGGCAAAAAGAGGGGATCAAAGCCTTGCGAGCCGCTTTATGCGGTCCAAATCCACAGCATGTGCTGATCTACGGAGCTCCCGGCGTCGGTAAAACCGCTGCCGCTCGGTTAATCTTAGAAGAAGCTAAGAAAAATTCCCTTTCCCCATTTAAAGAAAATGCTCATTTCACAGAAATCGACGGGGCGACCGCACGTTTTGATGAGCGAGGGATCGCCGATCCCTTGATAGGCTCGGTACATGACCCAATTTACCAAGGAGCTGGAGCCATGGGGTTGGCAGGAATACCTCAACCGAAACAAGGTGCAGTCACCAAAGCACACGGTGGAATTCTATTTATCGATGAAATTGGAGAACTTCATCCAATTCAAATTAACAAACTTTTAAAAGTCTTGGAGGATCGCAAAGTTATTCTCGAAAGCGCGTATTATAGCACGGAAGATCCGAATATTCCACAACATATCCACGATATTTTTCAAAATGGCCTTCCAGCGGATTTTCGTCTTGTGGGAGCGACGACCCGAAGTCCAGAACAAATTCCGCCCGCGATCCGTTCGCGGTGCATGGAGGTGTATTTCAGGGGTTTACTACCCACTGAAATCTCTGAAATCGCGCGTGTGGCCGCTGCAAAGATGGAAATGCCCATTACTCCGGCTGCCATAAATGTTATTAAACAATTTGCCTCTAATGGACGTGAGGCTGTCAATATGGTTCAGCTAGCCGCTGGGGTTGCTTTAACCGATCGGCTACCTCAGATTGACGTGGAAATTGTGGAATGGGTTGTCACAACTGGGCAATACGCGCCTCGTCCGGATAGAAAAGTGCCACCTGAGGCCAGTGTTGGGGCGGTTAATGGACTTGCTGTTTACGGACCAAATATGGGTATGCTACTTGAGTTGGAAGTGACTGCCCTTCCTGTTGCTCCGGGTACGGGTGTTCTTTTGGTGACTGGAATTGTAGAGGAAGAAGAACAAGGAAGCGAAGGTAAGAAAATTCGGCGCAAAAGCATGGCACGTAGTTCAGTGGAAAATGTTCTGACTGTCTTGAGACGGCAAATGAAAGTTGAACCCCGAAATTTTGACATTCACGTGAACTTCCCGGGCGGCGTTCCACTCGATGGTCCATCGGCTGGAATTGCCATAGCGACGGCCACCATTTCTGCAATTCGTCACCAAAAAGTGGATAATTATCTAGCGATGACTGGGGAACTGTCCATCCGCGGACGCGTTAAACCCGTGGGAGGAGTTGCTGCCAAGATCGAAGCTGCGAAACAAGCTGGGTGTAAGCGAGTTTTGATTCCCAAGGAAAACTGGCAGGAGCGTTTTGCCGAATTAAACAGAGAAATCGAGATTATCCCAGTGGAAGAGCTTACTCAAGTATTAGAATTGTCTATAGCTTCAGAGATTAAACTTGATAAAACTGAGGTGCGTCCACCACTTGAAGAAGTATTAAACTGCTTGGATTTTGCAGTTAACAGAGTAGTAACTAATGTCGTCGCGAATTTGCCTGAACGAGGCAAAACGTGTTAGAATAGTTCAAGATAAGTTTGGCACACTATATTTAGTGTGCTTTTTTATTATACTAACTAGGTTAGTATATAGGACGGTCTATGTCGAAGGAGTATGACATTCAACCGACCGCCTTAGTTAAGGCCATAGTTTCAATATTTTTTAATAGGAGGAATATTTGTGAATAAAGAACGCGAATTACCATTACTCCCGTTACGTGGGATTTTAGTTTTTCCGTATATGGTTATTCACCTAGATGTCGGTAGGGAACGTTCCATGGCGGCGATAGAGGAGGCCATGCTTGGTGATCGAATTATTCTTTTAGCTTCACAGAAAGAGACAGAGATTGATTCACCGACTGCAGAGGATATGTACGAAATGGGTACAGTCGCTGAAATAAAACAACTCTTAAAACTTCCGGGAGGCACCATGCGTGTCTTAGTTGAAGGGATTTCGCGAGGGCGGGTACTCGAGTTCTTAGATGAAAAACAGTATTTTAAAGTACGGGTTGAGGAACTACCAGAAGAAAAGAAAACACGTACTCCGGAAATAGATACATTAATTAGAGGTATGATCCATCAGTTTGAGGAATATGCCAAACTTGGTAAACGTGTTCCCGTCGAGACTTTGGGAACGGTATTAGCGGTTGACGAGCCGGGTCAATTGGCTGACATTGTTGCTTCACATCTGAACCTTAAAGTCCCCGATAAACAAACTATCTTAGAAGCCATGGCTGTAGAGCTCCGCTTGGAACGTTTAACGGAACTAATAATGAGGGAAATCGAAATCCTAGAACTAGAACGACGCATTGGCCAAAGAGTGCGTAAACAGATGGACAAAGCGCAAAAGGAATACTATTTGCGGGAACAAATGAAGGCGATCCAAAAAGAACTGGGAGATAAAGATGAGCGCGTAGCTGAAGCGGAGGAATACCGAGAGAAAGTTGCCAAGGCCAAGTGCCCCAAAGAGGTTGAGCAAAAGGCGATCAAAGAAATTGAGCGCTTAGAAAAAATGCCCCCCTCATCAGCAGAAGGCACAGTAGTTCGTACATATTTGGACTGGATCCTGGCACTTCCTTGGACGAAAACCTCCAAGGACAAAATCGATCTGAAAAAGGCCGAGGACATTTTAAACGAGGACCACTACGGCCTAGAAAAAGTCAAAGAACGTATTCTGGAGTTTTTGGCAATCCGTAAACTAACGCCTAAAATGAAAAGCCCAATTTTATGCTTAGTCGGTCCGCCAGGGGTTGGCAAGACGTCCTTAGCCAAATCTATATCCAGGGCTTTGAATCGCAAATTCGTGCGCATGTCTTTAGGTGGGTTGCGTGATGAAGCAGAAATTAGGGGACACCGCCGTACTTATATCGGGGCTTTACCCGGCCGGATTATTCAGGGTGTTCGAACTGCAGGAACCCGTAATTCTGTTTTCCTCTTAGATGAGATTGACAAGATGACGTCAGATTTCCGTGGAGACCCAGCATCAGCTCTCTTAGAGGTTTTGGATCCGGAGCAAAATAGTACCTTCACGGATCACTACTTGGAACTCCCCTTTGATCTTTCTCAAACGCTTTTTGTGCTCACAGCGAACACCTTGCACTCAATTCCTCGTCCGCTCTTAGACCGGATGGAGGTTATTACCCTTAGTGGATATACAGAAGATGAAAAGGTAAATATTGCTTTGCGCTATCTCGTTCCCAAGCAGATGGAAGCACATGGACTGAACAAGGATGTCTTACCCCTGGATGAGGAAGTGTTACTTAAGCTGATTCAGGGGTTCACGCGGGAGTCCGGAGTTCGGGGTCTGGAGAGGCAAATAGCTAATCTATGCCGGAAAATTGCCATTCGTTGGGTGAAAAAAGAATGGGAACCGCATCTGCTGACCAATGAAGATTTAGAGACTGCACTAGGTGCACCTCGCTATCATTTCCAAGTGGCCGCGAAGGCTCCGGAAATCGGGGCGGTCACGGGACTAGCGTTCACCGAAGTGGGTGGGGTAGTGCTAACGGTGGAAGTGACCCCCTTGCCGGGAAAAGGGAAATTGACGTTAACTGGTCAGCTAGGGGATGTCATGAAGGAGTCTGCGCAAGCGGCTTGGACGTTTATACGGGCGTATGCTCTTAGCCTAGGGATTGAAGAAGACTTTTATGATCGAACAGACCTTCACATCCACGTTCCTGAAGGGGCTACTCCTAAAGATGGCCCTTCGGCAGGAGTTACGATGGCTACGGCGATGGCCTCGGCCTTAGCAAAGCGCTCCGTTCGGTCAGATCTAGCGATGACTGGAGAAATAACTTTGCGTGGAAACGTTTTGCCCATCGGTGGGGTTAAAGAAAAAGTTCTAGCAGCCCATCGGGCAGGCATCAAAGTCGTGATACTCCCTGAGGAAAACCGCAAGGACGTTGATGAAGATGTTCCAGAGAAAGTCCGTAAAGTGATGGAATTCCACTTTGTAAGCCGGATTGAAGAGGTATTGAAGCTTGCACTCTTGCCCCTTGCTCATTCGGATGAAGTTCAGGGAGAGGTTCCGGTGAATTCGGTTTATGCTCAAGGTAGAATTCCCGATGTGGAACCGAGCCCAGTGGAACCGCCGGTATGGAAGTCGTGAGGGCCCGCGATGGACACGCTCTTGCCGAGAGGGTCCGCGTGACACTTGTTCAGCCATGCGTCGTCGTGCCAA
>LOEW01000228.1 GCA_001516045.1 Desulfosporosinus sp. BRH_c37 | reverse complement strand
ATCGAGTACACATTCAAATACAGAATTCTGAACACGTTGACCATAATTCACACATTGCTTCGCAACTTGGCGCAAACGTTTTCTTCCAATCGGGGTTTGTGTATTTACGTCATAGGTGATAAGTACTAACATTAAATCTCACCTACTTCCACATAAAAGTCGGATATCCGTCCAAATCGCCTCGAATAAACCTAGCAAGCAACATTGCTTGAGCATAGGGCACAAGTCCCCATTCTAATTTTTCTTGTAAAAACGGATGTGTAATTATCTCCTGTTTCTTGCTTTGCCAAGCTTTTAGAATATCTTTTCTTGTCTCATCATCCATGTTAACTGCGCCATTTTCCTTTTGGGTAAACCCGTCTGCATTAATTTCTCTTTTATTGATTAAGGAAATAACAAACCGATCAGCATAAACCGCACGTAATTCCTCCATCATATCAAGCGCAAGCGAAACCCTCCCAGGTCTATCACGATGTAAAAATCCAACATAAGGATCAAGTCCAACCGTTTCTAGTGCCGCGGCAACATCATGCGCCAAAAGTGTATAGACAAAGGATAACATGGCGTTGACATTGTCAAGAGGGGGACGTTTATTCCGAGAGCGAAAATAAAAGTGTTCTTTTTGTTGAAGAATCAGGTCGTCAAATACCCTGAAATATTGCGCAGCAGCCTCACCTTCAAACCCTCGAAGTTGTTCTAAATCTTGACTGCTTTCAACTAATTTTAAAGAATTTACAAGTGTTTTACAAACTCCTTTTAGTTTGTCCACATCCAGTCTTGCTGCGTAATCCCGAGTTGCACGCTCAACCACCCACCGGGCATTATAGATCTTGCCCGTTATGAAACTTTTAGCAATTTTATTGCTCTCGACTACATCATCAGAAAGTCTATATTGGGTCTTTCTTAAAGTAACATTGCCTTTAACCTCGCCGACTACCCTCCCAAGGAATTTTCCACTTTGTTTCATAAAACTTAAGGCAATATTACGTTTTGCGCATGCGCCCATTAAGGCTGGGCTTGCACCAGTATATCCAAAGGCAACAATGCCCTCCAGATTATGCAATGGAATTCTTAAGATTTCCGCTTCATCCTTCAAAATCACAATATTTTCTCCATCAAGTGATAAATAAGTATTCGGAGAAGTTACATAGAGTGTATTTAATAGTTTTCTCATTCATCAACCTCAATCTGCATAATATTTTTCTTCATATAATCAATAGCTGATGGATTCTTACATAACCTTGGCATACACAGTTCACTGAGTGAACATGCTTTGCAACTTTTAGATATTTTTACTTTAGGGGTATATCTCCTATCATATAATTCATGCATTTCTTTACAAATAGATCTCACTTGCCCCCGGATCTCGTCGTCAAGGATAATTTTCAGTCTTCTTTTAGTCTCTCCATAGAATAAAAAAGCTTCGGGAATAGCACACAATAACATTTCCTCAAGACACATAGCTTGTGCACATAGTTGTAACACATCAGAGTTATCATTCTTTGGTTTACCACGTTTATACTCCACAGGAACTGGCTTATAAGTTCCTTCCCTACCAAATATATTTACTCCATCTGAAGCCTTATGTAGTTCAACAACGTCGCAAGTTCCGGTTATTCCTAACGAACGTGAAAAGATTCCCATACCCCGAGAAACAATCAAATCCCCACGTTTTTCTTTAATGGAGTTATCATGGGTCTTCTCATGAAGAATTTCACCCTCAATTGTGCGTAGATTTTCCTGCCATTGCTGTTCAATGTGTATTAAGGCCCACTGACGTTTGCAAAATACAAAATGCTGTATCCCAGACAGTAGTAGAAAATCTTCCTCTTGATATTCCATCTTTAAATTCCATCACATATTTCTGGGGACAATCCGTCCAATGTTTCATGAGAAATTGTATAATCATCAATACTTTTGGGTATTTCAACACTTGGCACAACCCGCAAGCTTCTGTGTACCTTCGCGGAAGAATATTGACCCATCTGCGAATTATGTTTCCACCAATACAACTTACAAACCTCCATGCTACCATCAGGACGAGCAGAGGAGCAATCATTCTCAAAAAGGGTAATCAACGTCTTTTTAATAAGTTCACTATCCTCCTGACTAAAACCTGTCTTTGTGGCAAGTTGTGTATTAATGCTTCCGTAGATTACATAAACACCAAACTCGACCCTATGTTTCATACCCATTGTGTCAGGACTTTTCTTATCAGGGTCTTTCCCCGTTTCACCGTTAACACTTTTTGTAATTTGCATACTTGATATTTCAATTGGCGAAATACTTACTGCCGAATGAATTGAAACTGGACCTCTTATACCTATTGAAACAGAATTATCCTCCTCTCCCTTCTTAAAGGCAAAAACTTGCCCGAAGCTTCGAACATCAATCCATTTATTACAAGCTATTACTGCATATTGTTCCTTGTCTTTACTTGATTTTTTAAGTTCTGCACAGCCATCAGCCCTATCTTTCAGGCTTCTAAAGCCATCCGTTCGTCTTTCATCCGATTGCACAAATATCTCAAGGCCCATATCCTGCAAGCGATTACGGATTTTTCGTTTGATACAAACATCAGAAATTTCACCAAAACCCTCGTAATTTTCTCTTGGGCGATTTCCATTTAATGGATCTCCATTAGGGTTAGCGTTTTTAACTGAAATAACAACCGCAAAATCGATCTTATTTACAAAATTACTCATGTTCATTCTCCCCTTCATTAATTTTCTCTAATTTCTTTTTTTGGCTTTCTTCGATCCGTTGTTTTTTCTCTTCAATAAAAACTTCCCTTTGACAGTAATATCCTAAAATATAGCTATCCTCTAGTTTCTGTTGGCGCGTAAATTCCTCGTAGGGTAACATAGCGTTAACCTTAGTCATCAGCTCCGTTAAATTTGTAACCTTTGTTCCTAACCTTACCATATAGGGCCTAAGCTTATCTGTAATAATACCCCAGGTCCTATATGGGTGAATTTTAAATTGATGCATTAATCTTTCTGCATTAGTAGCTCTTTTCTCCCCTGCATAATATAATGCCTTTTCTTCAATTTGCTGCGCGATAGCTAAAAGTCTTCCAAAAATATAGCTTCTATTCTTCTGCCTTTCATCGAGGGACATATCCCATTCCTCCCTTAGTTTTCCAGGTTTATCATATCTATATTTCCTAATCAGGGCACAAGTTATCGTTAAGGCTTTCTCCCATTCCCAGTGTTCCATTGAGAGCGGATTTGAAACACGATTCACCGATGAATTAACAAGGTCATAGGGTAATTTAGCACCATCAATAATACAGGGTAATAGTCTCTCAACCGTGGCCTTCTTTAACTTGTCACTTACTTTATCTCCGTAAGCCCCAAATGTTATATCTCTAGGAGAAGGAGAACCAATAAACGTAATATACTTAGATTTCGGTTTTCCCTTCTCGTCAAGCCCATCACTTACTTTTTTATAAGAATGCTTCCAAATACAAGTTCCATGCCAACGTTCAATCCTTTTTAAAAAATCCCAGCCATCGAGCTCACGGTAATAGGTTATCGATAGTCGTCCTATTGTTGCCGCATCCACTCCCATGATTACAATTTCAGCCTTTGTATCTAAATCACACCCATAACCTGCGATAGCCTTGTTCAATCTCTTCGCAAATTCCTTTTCTGTTGAAACCGTTGGGATCTCTTCTTCGCCAAACATACTATCCTGAGTATCATCCATAATTTGTGGCAACACCTGGTTTTCCGTTCCCCAAGCGATGACCACCTGATCTCCATTTTTATAGCCTTGTTTATCAATCAGCCAGCGCAAGGCATTATGCGCCTTTTGCGTCGTTTCATACCCAACTCTCACGACTTGAGTCCTATCCACGAACCGTCCTCGATAAGTAAATCCCTCAGTATCATTTGCAGAAATCAGCTTTGATTTATCACCTGTGTTCCTAACCTTGGCCGGGTGTTTATCGGAACAAGGGATTGCTTGTCCTTTTACATAACACAAATCTACTTCTCGTTGGATGCTTAAATAGTAATTAATATAGCTTTCATAGACCTGCTTATCAAGCCAGATAGCCGAATCTAAATCGCTGTTTTCCACTCGAAATCTTATAAAAGCATCACTTTGATCACTTGCTCCCATCTTCACACCTTTAGAAAGGAGGCCTTTATCGTCACTTGATATAATCTTTTGTCCAATTAAATCTGAAATAAGTGTTTTGGTTTTTAAGTAGCTTAAAACTGCATTAACTTTTCTATTGCAGTAACTAGAATTGCACCAGCTCTCAAGTTGCTCTATGTATTTATTGTAGAATTCTTGGCCATTTTTCTTCTCTACATATCTTATATAATCCCCAGCAACATATTGTAATTTATCACAGAGGGGGTGGGGATAATTGCCATTGCCTCTTGCTGCAGAATCTTCAGTTACAGGAATAATTGTAACAGTCTCGTTTTTGTTCAATGCTCTTGCGCTTAAGAAATTACCATCTCCATTAATAATAATTTCTATCTGAGCATTTTGAGTAGAATGAGCAATAGGGAGAAGTGGCGTTTTCTTCTCATCTGTTCCAGCAACACCTACTTCATTTTTACAATTTTCATAGGTATCATACAGCTTATGAATCCAGCTCAATAATCTCTCCCTCCTTGTTAAACTCTGGATATCTACTAAAATTATTTTCATCAAACACTTTAGGCCTCATGGCTGAAAGTTCGCGTTTAATGGTGCAATCATCTGGTTTCAAAAATTTGATATAGCCATTGTCCATTACCGGTGTCCAAAGCCTTGCTGTAAGTTTGTCCCACCCTGTTTCATCGGGATAATCAAAGCCATGAAACATTAGTCCAAAGGAAAGCGACCCATAACTGTCATAGGCACCCTTTCCTTCACCGAATTTACAGGGTTCTACATATCCTTGGCACTCCCTAGTTCCCAAGAAAATATCCCGTCTACCACCACATTTAATCATTCGTTTAGCGATTAGATAATGCTTGTTCTCATTTCTATCCTGCTCTAAATTGGGACGATTATAGTTCCACTCGAAATGAGCCCTTACTTGATATTCAACATTTACCAGGTATGTATAAATGGATAGGGTGTTCCCTCCATTGAAATTAACGGGACGTATGCCCTGGGATTGAGTTTTAATCAAATTCATCACACGCACTTCATCGAGTATCCATATTAAGGTTGGCTTCCAATATACACCTTCCAATATCCCTTTAAGAGCTTGATAAGTTGGCACTTGATATGAGAATTTTTCTCCTCCGACTCTATTAATGGGATCACTAAAAAGTGCATATCGCCCACTAACTTTGAATTCAACACTATTTTCTTTCTCCAATAAACTCGCCCTCCTCAAGCATTACAAAATCCCATAGGTGCCTTATCAAACGTAACCCCCACATCATCATTATAAAATTCGTCTTTAAGTACGAGTATTGAATTATTTTTTAATCCAATGAATCCTCCCATATATTCTAGTTTCCTTTTATCTGTTTCAAATAAATTAACTGAAAACTGCTGTGCTCTTTTTAAATATTGTTTCAATTCACTCAAACTACAGGCACCGTTAATAAGGGTTATAAGCTCCTTGCCCTCTTTATATGGAACAATGATGCCTGTTGTATTTTCGTCAATGGCCTGAAATTCATTTCCTGCAGTTTTAAAGGCTTGTTTTAACATTAATTTTGATTGGTAACCATTTCGGCTATTAAATTCATTCGCCGCCTCATTATTTCCTGATAATATATCATACAATGATCTATCGCTATTTGGCTTTGACATTGTGTAATTCATTTGGTTTCTTCTCTCGTGGAAATAGTACTTATAGTACCTTTCCATAGTCTTTTGGGAAAGCAAATCATTGTCAAAAAGATTGCGGTTTTCTTCAAAATCACGGAGAACTCTGCTTGTACACTCCTGAGCTATTTTTATATCCACAAGTTTACTCACATTCTCTCCCTCAACATTAACAATATAGACATCGCTACATTCCTTTTCTCCATGTCGGTTGCACCGCCCTGCGGCCTGGGCAATATTATCAAGTCCAGCAAGCGAACGAACAACACACCCAAAGGAGATATTTACGCCAGCTTCTATCAATTGAGTACTAATACAAATAACTCTCTCCTGCCCTAATTTCTCTCTCATCTTCTGTAATACGCTCATTCTATGAGAGGGACACATACTCGTACTTAGATGAAAAATTGTGTACTGTTTTTCTTTAGGCAATTCTTTATTGGCCACTCTTAACTCATTAAAAACTTCTTTAGCTGAATTCTTAGTATTTAAAATCACCAATACGCTTTTCACCTGGTCCATTTTATCCAGAACAAAATCCTTGAGAGAAATTGCACTATACCCTCCAACAAGTATTTTAGGAACCAAATTCACACGTTTAAACTGCTTAAACTTCTCATGAATATCCGAGATAATATTAGGTCTTTCACTTAGCTTTAATGGCATTTCTGTCTTTTCTAAAAGTGGCTGTGTTGCAGTGCAAAGTATTACTGTTGCATTGCAGATATACGCTAGAAAATTAATGGCGCTATTGAATATGTTAATACATTTAATAGGAATTGCCTGAATTTCGTCAAAGATAATCACTGAATTTGCCAGGTTATGAATTCGCCGAGCATCCTGAGTTCCTCCGCTAAATAAAGTATTGAGAAACTGTACCATTGTAGTAAGAATAATAGGGCTATCCCATCGTTCAGTTAAAAGCTTATAGTCTTCTAACTCTTCATCATTATCCTGAGAATAATCAAGAATAAGATTAGAATGATGTTCTAAAATCATATCCTCATGACCCAAAATGTCTTTTATTTCTTTAGCATTCTGGTCAATTATGGTAGTAAATGGAATAATATAGAAGATTCTATCTTTATCAAATTTCTTGGCATGCTCCAACGCATATCGCAAACTGGAAAGTGTTTTTCCCCCACCAGTCGGCACGGAAAGTTGATATATGCCAGGGCTATTTTCCGCAAAGTTCTTACACGCTAAGGAAACCTCGTCCCTAAGCAATTCTATTTTTGTCTCTTTAGGATAGCTTTCTAATTTAGTTTCTAACACATCCGAAAGTTCATTCCATAAAGCCGATTTGTCAATATTCGGCTTTCTTTCTTTCCCCTCCATAAATATGTAGGTATCGTATCTATCTGCATCGATAACACAACTAAAAAGATATTTTTCTAGTACCCCAGCTGCAAATCGTCCAAACTTCCCAGAGCCATCTATCTTGTTAATTTTAATAAACATAGATTTTATCTCTTCTGTTGCTTTATTAAACAGATCCTTAATCTGTGATAATTCTAAACATTTTTCGTTAAAGTAATTCAACGCTTCATCATAAAGAATGTCTTTATCTGGATTCATTCTATCAGTAAATTTATCCATGCCACCAAGGTCTAAACAATCAATAAGTCCCCCATGATGAGAACAAATAGCCAGTGAGATAATTTGGGCTGTGAATTTTTGATATTGATCAGTTGAGTTATAAAAAGCATCATAAATATACTTCGCACCCGCTGTGGAGTGGTTGATCGATCCCTTAAGAGATTTATCATTGGGGTGCTTCGAACAGTAGCGTATGTAAGAATCAAATTTTCTCGTTCCCTTTCCCAGATCATGAAGAATTCCGATTAATTCGCCTGTTGCACCAAGTGAAATTTTCGAACCATATTCCCTAGATAATATACAAACATTATTTAAATGTTTCTTAACACTTTGTTCCATTAAAGTTAAAGGATTAATGTGAGCACAAAGCATATACTCCCTCCTCATGAATGGGATACATAAACCAGAATACAATTGGATTTTAAATTTCAAGAAAAATATGTAGCAATTTTTAACCAATTTAATTACATTATACTCTTAATTTCCCATATTCTTCACAATTTCAAAAAAATATTTCCATATTTTGAGGAGATCATTTCACCCTAGGTAAAAATTAATCCAAACTCTAGTAATAAATTGTCTATAAAATAAAAAAGAATGTTTCAAACCGGTTTTTGGGTTCAAAGACATTCTTTCTTATACAAAAAATCTTATATATTTTAACCTCAGATGCTGCAGTATCTGACTGGAACCTCTTCCCTCACCTCAATAAATCTATTTTAGTTATTTTCGAATATCCCTTTTATTCACCTCCATACATATGTAGGAGTTGTGTAAATTCCTCAATCACCTTAGCCCGCAGAGCCGGAGGCTCGATAACCTCTGCCTCCGCTCCAAACCCACGTAACCAAACCGCCAATTCATCGAGCCCTTCAACCTGATCTTTCATTAAAAGGCCTTCTTTGTCCTCAGTTAAAGTACAGGTTTCTCGTTTATTCAGTTCTGCTCTGACGCGGGTTAACGTTGAGTAATGATCATAAAACCGAATTATTACAGGTACAGGGCATTGATTCCGGTAAACTCCCCAAGAATATCGATACCAGTTTTTTAAATCGAATCCTTCCACCGGGGAAAATGGCTCAGGCAACAGAGTCACATCTAAAATACGATTTACTAAATATGTTTTAATCCTTTGATCCCCTTCATCCTGAGCAATGAGATACCAATTATCAAGGACCCAGTAATATACAATCCCCAAAGGGTTTAGTCTAAGTTGTCGCGCAGGCTCCGCTTCTTTACGGTAGAGGATGTTGACTTTGTTTTTACTCCGAGCTGCATCTTCAAGTTGAAAACAACATTGACTTTGGTGTACATCCTGGGTCGGCGTTCTCCCGTGAACAAACATGGTTTCACGGGAATGGTCCTTTTCTCCGATCCATAGTTTGAGTTTAGCTTCTAGGGATTTCATTTCTTCCGGGATGGGAGCTAGGGCTCGAGCCACCTTAATAGCCTCAAAAAGTAGGGTCTTTTCCCGCTCAGCTAATTGGAGGGGTGGTAATATGTGTTCCGAGCAAACCACATACTCTTCCCCCCGGCGTTTGATGAGGTTCTTCTTCTCTAGGTCTTTGATTGCCCGCTCCAGCGTTTTACTACTGACTTCTTCTTCATCCCGTCGATTAAATCGCGTATATATTTCTTTAAGGGTTAACCCTTGAGGAGTAGACGTCAAATTACGCAAGATTTCCATTTGTCTGAGAGTCGATGCTTTTACAGGCATAACCCCATTCCAACCGCTCAAATGCAGATATAGGGTTCCATGTTCATCCTGCTTAAAATGAAAACCGTTATCCTTCATTTCCTCAAAATCTCTTTCTATGGTGATTTGGGTCACTCCAAGTGTCTTCGCCAAGTTTGAGTAGGTATGTACCCACGGTTCTGTGGCAAGGCTTTTGACCAGTTCACGTTGACGAGTTAACTTATCCAAACTTGTTTACCCCCCATCACTTACCGCCTAACCCACACCGTTTTGGCTATCGCAAGTTCTTGACCCGAATCTTCTAGGAAGATAACATGTCTACACTCCGGTTGTAGTTGATCAAAGCCCTCTATCTGGCATTTCGAGCGGATGCTCAATCCGTACGATGTCTCCTTCTTATATTGGACTTCTAAGGAGGCAAGCTGATTGTTCTGAAAGATGTCCTCAGGAACGACTTCGAGCATCCACTGAAGATAGTTCGCATTATTGACATGCCCATTGGTATCAATATCACTACGTCTGACTGAGAATTCCTGTTCACCCTCCCCCGCTCCTGCCCCAATAGTTTGGAGCGGATCAAAGGGGTCGTCAATCGCTCGCAAGGGATCTAGTCCATAGACTTCTGCGAACTCCGTGCGAATTCTAGAGGGTCGTTTCGTGGCAATATTATAAAATATCCACAAAGAGGTGGCCCTGCCGATAATCTCCTGAGTCATATTCTTGATCAGGAATTCGCGCCTTCCATAAAACCGCTCAAAGCTGGAGGGCCACGTTTCTATGATGACCTTTTCCCCGAGTTTTGGATACCGATCCATCTGGAGATGCCAACGATTTAAAAGCCAAGCAAGCTCTTCAGCTTTTAGCTGAGCGAGCCCATAACCTACTGACTCAGAATGAGCAATCGCGGCATCCTCTAAATAATAAAGCAGGGTCAGGGCCGTGGCCTGCTCCTCAGGGTTGACTTCATGATAATGGACCACAAACTCCATTCTGAATTTTTGATTTTGCATGGTTTTATTACCCACTCCATTGCTATTAGTGTCATCGGATACTTATTTTTTTTGTGATCTGAACTGTGTTTCATATAACTGTTTATAGAGCCCTTCTTTTTTGATCAATTCCTCATGTTTCCCAATTTCTTCAACAATCCCATTTTCGATAACCAGAATTTGATCAGAGGCGAGAACTGTCGATAATCTATGCGCAATAACAAAGCTAGTTCGATTGCTTAACAAGGGCACCATTGCCTTTTGTATATACTCCTCAGATACAGAATCAAGAGAGGACGTTGCTTCATCAAGAATAATTATTCTTGGGTTTTTTAAGATTACCCGAGCAATAGAAACCCTTTGTTTTTCTCCACCGGATAACTTTATCCCTCTATTTCCCACTAATGTTTTATATTTTTGCGGCAGAGTCATTATGAAATCATGAATATAGGCAGCCTTACACGCCCTGATGATCTCTTCTTCTGTGGCATCACTTTTTCCATATCTTAAATTTTCTTCGATGGTATCATTAAAAAGGTACGGTTCCTGCATCACAATGCCAATCTGCTTGCGCAGTGACTCCAAGCTGACATTTCGGATATCCATATCATCTATTTTTATGCTCCCATCGATCACATCGTATAAGCGGGGGATTAAATTTGTGATAGTGGTTTTCCCAGCCCCACTGGGCCCGACCAAGGCAACCATAGTTCCGGGATCTACTGAAAAGCTGATATCTTCTAAAACCTTAACTTCACCGTTATAAGAAAAATGAACTTTTTCAAACTCAACCTTACCTTTAATTGGCCCAAAGCTGATCGCATCCAAGTTATCTTCGATCTCTTGTTTCTGATCAAGATAATCAAAGATTCTATTGAATAAAGCCAACGACCTTGTAACATCAATATGGATATTTGAGAGTTGTGAGACGGGTGAATAAAGTCTACCCAATAACGCTACAAAGGCAATGATGCTGCCTATTGATATCTCGCCCTTAATAAACAAAAATCCGCCATAAAAGTAAATCAGCATCGGTCCGATTGCTATAAATGTGGTTATGGTCATCCAAAACCATCTACCTACAACCAACTCTCTGATTTGCAGGTTGACAACCTCTTCGTTCGTATGTTCAAATTTTTCATACTCATCCTGTTCTTTAGTAAATATTTTGGTGAGTATGGCTCCACTAATACTAAAGGTCTCTTGGATAATCTGATTAAGATCACTTATTTTTTCTTGACTCTGAGTTGCAATTTTCCATTTTAGCTTTCCGACTTTCCTCGTAGGGAAAATAAAGATTGGTAAGATTATCATTCCAACAATGGCGAGTTCCCAATTCATAATGACTAAAACTAGTGCGGTGGAGAACAGAACAAAGATACTACTCAAAGCATTTACAACAGTCGAGTTAAAGATATCTTGGATTCCATCTATGTCACTTGTTAGTCTCGTAGTAATCTCGCCAGGTTTGGCAGCGGAATAAAAGTTTAGGGACATGTACTGGAGGTGCGAGTACATTTGATTTTTCATGGTCAACATGATGTGCTTTGAAATCCATATGCTTAAATAGGACTGAGCCACCTGTAATAATCCAAGGATTATAGTAATTCCTATAGAAACGAAAATAAACAGACTTAAGAGCTTTAGATCCTTCTGTGGCAAAGCTTTATCAATAATATTTTTTATCAGGATCGGTGGAACAAGCCCCAGGATAGAAGTTACTATAATACAGCCGATGACTAGAAGCATGCGCGTCCAATAGGGATTATAATAGCTCAATATTCTGGAAAGCATTTTTTTCGTCACCTTGGGCATTTCAATAGCTTCATCTGCAAATCTCAATCTACCAACTCCAGGTTTCATGGTATCAACTCCTCTGACTCTGGCAACTGCTAACCCTCAATAATTATATCATAGTTCAATCAGAGACATCTCACAGAACAATAGTAAACAACCGATTTGTTAACTTATAGGAAGTATAAGCTTGTGGGTAGCAAAAAAATCTTAGTGATTTGCATTCCCTCTCGACACTTACCAAAATCCATTGACAGACAAATTTATCTATGCTAGTCTTTAAATAATAATTTAATGATTAAAGAAACGAGTACACTTTCCTTAGGAAGTAAAAGGGAGTGTTTAAAAGGGAAGTCAGCTTAAATCTGACGCGGTCCCGCCACTGTGATAGGGAGTAGCCTTACAACATGTCACTGGATTAAGGCATATGAAAGAAAATTACGAGTCAAAGATGCAATGGATATTTTGCGTCAGACAAGGAGGTATGTTTACCTCATAGCGGGCTATTAGGTGAACATGCCGACGCAGTATGATACAAAATAGACTTGCATACTGACTTGTAATTTTCTTGAATGTGCCTAATCTGGGAAGACGTAAGACTATAATGAACTAAAGCCAGGAAACCTGCTCGTCTTAGAATTCACCTTGAGCACCCACGACGGATGGGTGGTAGGTAAGGATTTATATGTTCTGTAGACATATTTACGGCCTCCTGCCTTGAGCGCAGGAGGTTGTTTTATTTAAAAAGGTGGTAATACAATGAGCCTACGTAAGTTTAAGAGGATCGGTTTATTGATAACGTACATTATTGCTGTCTATATTTTTTTCCCGGATGATGTCTACGCGATGCATATTATGGAAGGATTCTTGCCCATTAACTGGGCCGCCTTCTGGTGGATTGTTATGATTCCGTTTGTGATCGCTGGGGTACGTTCCATTAAGAAAACAGTTACGCTCCACCCTAGTTTGAAGATGTTGCTCGGTATGGCTGGAGCCTTTGCTTTTGTTTTGTCGGCCTTAAAAATCCCCTCAGTGACTGGGAGCAGTTCCCATCCCACAGGGGTGGGTCTAGGTGCGATTCTGTTCGGGCCAACTGCTATGACTGTATTAGGCATGATCGTCTTGATCTTCCAAGCAGTGCTACTTGCCCATGGCGGAATAACTACCCTCGGAGCAAATACGTTTTCCATGGGGGTTGTGGGCCCTTTTGTCTCCTATGGAATCTATAGGGGTGCCAAGAAACTTGGGGCACCCCTATGGCTCTCAGTTTTCTTGTCCGCTACTGTAGGGAATCTAATGACCTATGTTACTACCTCTATTCAGTTGGGATTAGCCTTTCCCGCGGCAACAGGGGGAGTAATGGCTTCCGTGCTTAAATTTATGAGTATTTTTGCTTTCACACAAGTTCCTTTAGCCATCAGCGAAGGTATCCTTACTGTCATGGTGATTAACGTCCTAAGTGCTTACAGTCAAAAAGAGTTGCAAATTCTAGCGGTATTTACTGGCAAAGAATTACCTACCAGTAAACGGAGGGTAAAAACATGAAACCGATTACTAAGAATGTGCTATTGCTGATTCCGGTAGTTGTACTGGCCTTTGCTCCTCTATATATCGCTCGCACCGCTAATTTCGCCGGTGCTGATACTCAAGCATCTGCAGCAATCAGTACGCTCAATCCCAATTATATACCCTGGTATAAACCCTTTTGGAAACCACCGAGCGGAGAAGTAGAATCTTTCTTGTTTGCCTTACAGGCCGCTATCGGTAGCGGATTTGTCTTTTATTATTTAGGGTATGCCAAGGGTAAACACAGTGCAAGTAAGAAGGATCAGCCGTGATCAATATTGATTCTTATGCCTATAGCAATAATTTAAAAAAAATCCATCCAGGGGAAAAGTCTCTCTTTGCAGTAATTACCATGGTAGTTTGCCTAACCTCTCCTACAGCCATTACCCCACTCATCGTCTTAGCTTTGATATCAGGAGGAATAATCTTGAAAGCAGGTATCCCCGCTCGGATTTTTTTCCGGCTAATGCTTGTTCCTCTGTCTTTTCTCCTGATAAGTGTCTTAACCATTGCCTTTTCAATCTCGACCAATCCGTTAGGATTTTGGATTGCTCGAACTATAAACGGCTTAACAATTGGGATTCGCTACCCCGATCTGATCACAGCTGTTCAACTTTTCTTAAGATCTTTGGGAGCTGTTTCCTGCCTATATTTTTTAGCCCTCACCACGCCCATGACAGAAATCATCACAGTACTCCACAAGTTGAAAGTCCCAGTCGTTATTACGGAATTAATGGTGCTGGTTTATCGGTTCATCTTTGTCTTAATGGAAACAGCTATCACCATCAACCGAGCCCAATCGTCCCGCTTAGGCTATGTATCCCTGAAAATTTCCTATCGATCTCTGAGTCGGCTCTTTTCTGCACTATTAGGGAAAGTCTTTGTGAAATCCCAGGAACTTTACAATGCTATGGCAGCTCGGTGTTACACGGGAGAAATTAAAGTGCTTACCAAGCAGTATCCGGTTAGCCTAAGAAATTACATTCTAATAACTGGGCTCGAACTTCCTTTGATCTTGTTGAATTTGCTTGGGAGGAGATAATTTTGCCAGAGGTTATACTTGAAGCAGTTGATTTGGATTATTCTTATCCTGATGGTACAAATGCTTTACGCAACATAAATTTACAAGTTAAAAAAGGAGAAAAACTTACTATTTTGGGATCAAACGGAGCCGGAAAATCCACCTTATTTATGCAATTCAACGGACTTTATCGCCCGATTTCAGGGTGTATCAAGTATCAAGGGCAAGATATTTCTTATAAAAATAAGGCTCTGATCGAATTACGCAAAAAAGTGGGGATCGTCTTTCAAGATCCAGATAGTCAGCTTTTTTCCTCTAGTGTTTATCAAGATATCTCATTTGGTCCTCTTAATCTCGGGCTTTCCGAACGAGAAGTGAGAGCCAGAGTAAAACGAGCCCTGATTGATACGGAAACCACAGATCTTGAAGAAAAGCCCACTCATTTATTAAGTTACGGGCAGAAAAAAAGGGTTTCTATCGCGGGCGTTTTGGCGATGGAACCCGAGGTAATAATCTTTGATGAACCAACGGCTGGTCTTGATCCTCGTCACGCCCGAGAGTTCATGCAGCTATTAAAGAATTTGAGTAAGGATGGTAAAACAATCATAATTTCCACTCATGACGTGGATTTAGCTTATTCCTGGTCGGATCGGTTAGCCATAATGTCGAGTGGCGAGATGATTGCTCATGGAGAACCCGGTGAACTATTTCTGCGTCCTGAACTTATTGAACGTGCTGATTTGGCCCTTCCTTGGCTGTTAGAAATATATTGTAGTTTGGTGGAAAAAGGATGGTTGCAACCCTCTACCCCTTTGCCTAAAACTAAAGCAGATTTGCTTTTGATCATTCCCCTTGTCCCCATGAACATATCGCCTATACCTAAGGACAGCTGATTACAGCTGTCCTTAATTTTTTAAACTATTCAGAAAGCATAAATTGACTGTGTTCGATACCTATCTAATTGCAAATTATACCTTTTTGCAATTATGACAATACCCATATATCTCGAGCTTATGTCCAGTCACGTCGAAATCTATCTTCTTTTTTAAGATTTCTTGAAGTTCTCCCATTGGGCAGTCTTCAATAGAAATCACTTTGTGACAACCAACGCAAAAAAGATGATGTTTATGCTCATGCTGGTTAAGTTCATACCTTGCTTTGCCATCATCCATGGTTGATTTTGTAACTAAGTTTTTAGAAACAAATGTATCCAGAGTTCTATAGACAGTGGACAGATTTATTGAAGCAGTCTTTTCCCTTAAGGATATGTATAGTTCCTCCGCCGTCCTTGGATCTTCAGACTGTTCCAGGAGAAGAAGGATAGCATTTCTGTGCCTTGTACTTTTCATTCCTTCACGTTTTAGGATTTCCGTATAGTTAGTATTTTCTTCCAACAAGATCATTCCTTAATTCGTATAGTTTAGTACTCATTATGTTCATTTTAATCCTTTTGAATATTTTAGCAATGTTTAATCGATAAAACTTGTCGAGCGCTAAACTAAATTGTTTTACCTTCTCAATATTTCACCTCAATTCAGTGATTAAGAAGGAAAGTATTGGTTTACAATTATTAATAATAGAGTATAATTTGATTAAGATAATGCAAATGCAAAGCGTTTGCAAATTGAAATGAGGTAGTGTTTTTTATGAATTCGAAGTCCATTAAACTTTTTTGCCTAGTCTTATTATGCTTATTGGTGATCAGTGGGTGCGGAGCTAACAACGAGTCTAAACCTACAGTAAGTCCAACAAAAAACTCAAGTCCAACGATGACAATAGCTGCTTCATTCTATCCAATGTATATATTCACTTTGAATGTTGCTAAGGATATCCCAAATGTAAAGGTTATCGATATGACTAAGCCTATAACCGGATGCCTTCATGATTATGCAGTTACTCCTGAAGATATGAAGAATCTGGAGGGAGCGCAATTCTTCATTACAAACGGAGCAGGAATGGAATCCTTTATGGATAAGGTTACGAGTCAAATGCCGAATTTAAAAATTGTTGATTCCAGTAAAGGAATACAGTTAATTAAGGGGGAAGGTGATGAAGGAGATAATCCTCATCTATGGGTAAGTATCTCTAATGCCATTACCCAGGTGGGTAATATTGGAGATCAGCTCTCTTCGTTAGACCCTACTAATGCTCCTAAATATAAGGAAAACACTAAGGCATACATTAAAAAGCTGGAAGCAGAAAGATTTAAAATGCATCAAGCCTTGGATGATGTAAAAAACCGTGATATTGTTACTTTCCATGAAGCATTTCCTTATTTTGCGAAAGAATTCAATTTGAACATAGCTGGGATCATTGAACGTGAACCGGGTTCAGCACCCAGTGCCAAAGAATTGGCTGAAACAATTAACAAGGTAAAGAGTCTGAAAGTGAAAGCGCTCTTTGCTGAACCACAATATTCCACAAAAGCCGCAGATACCATTGCGAAAGAGACCGCTGCCAAAATTTATACACTTGACCCCGTCGTGACAGGACCTATGGAAGCAGATGCCTATATTAATATTATGGACAGTAATCTTAAAACATTACAAGAGGCTTTGAAATGAGCATGGATTTGAACATGATGCAACCTAAATGTACTCATAGTGCTCAAGGGACATCCTGTAAGTGTGGACTTTGTTGTACCAAGATTACTAACTTTGGTGTTTCACGTGGCGGCACGGAAATATTACGTGATGTCAATCTCCACATTCACTGTGGGGATTTGACGGCGATTATTGGTCCTAACGGTGCTGGAAAGAGCACTCTGCTTAAGGCTATCTTAGGGGAGATTCCTCATAATGGAGAACTTAAGTTTCTGGATGCTAAAAACGAAGGAACAACGAAACCGACTATGGGTTATGTCCCCCAGAAGCTTGATCTTGATTCAAGTTCTCCAACAAGTGTCCTGGACCTATTTGCTGCTGCCCTCGCGTTGATGCCAATCTGGTTTTCGTATCCCCCAAAAATACGTGATCGTGTCAGGGAAACTCTTGCCCGCACTCAGGCAGAACACTTAATCAATAAACGCTTAGGAACCTTATCCGGAGGGGAGTTACAAAGAGTTTTACTTGCCCTTGCCCTTGATCCGATTCCTCACCTCTTGCTTCTGGATGAACCCGTATCAGGTATTGACCAGAGGGGTTTAGAACTATTTTATCAAACAGTTTCGGTTCTTCGGAAAAACTACGACTTATCCATTCTCTTAGTTTCTCATGACCTAAATCTGGTAGCGGAGTATGCAGATCGTGTAGCCTTTGTCAATAATAAGACGATTGAATGCAGTGGAACTCCACAAGAAGTATTCAGCGCTGAAAAAGTAATCCAAACATTTGGCTTAGATTGGTCGAAACGTTATCAACGGAACGAGAAGGATAGGGTGGAAAATGCATTTATGGTATAGTTTAGTGGACTTTTTGTTGCCTTTTGGATGGCTACAGCATGCCTTTATGAAAAATGCTTTATTGGGAGTTTTATTGGTGACGCCAATTTTCGGCTTATTAGGCACGATGATCGTCAATAACCGAATGGCCTTCTTTTCTGATTCGTTAGGTCATTCTGCCCTAACTGGAATTGCCATTGGGGTTATAATGGGTATCATTAATCCTATTTGGTCAATGCTGTTTTTTTCGATGTTGATTACAAGCGCCATTTTAGTTGTCAAAGAAGCAAACACGGCTTCTACCGATACAATAATTGGGGTGTTTTCTTCAACAGCGGTAGCTCTTGGCATAGTAATACTCTCTCGCAACGGTGGCTTTAACAAATACTCGGTTTATCTAATTGGTGATTTGTTGAGCATTAATCCAACCGATTTGTTGACACTAAGTATTGTCTTTGTACTAGTGATCGCCATATGGGCCGTAATTTTCAATCGACTTCTTCTGGCAAGTATGAACCCTTCTCTGGCACGTAGTCGAGGAATTCATGTTAGACTTTATGAGTATTTATTCGCCATGATAATGGCAGTTATCGTGACAATTTCTATTCAATGGGTAGGAATACTCATTATAAGTTCCCTACTAATTTTACCGGCGGCTTCTTCGCGAAATATTGCCAAGAATATGAGACAATACCATATCTACTCAGTCTTGATTGCTCTGATATCGGGAGTATCGGGATTAATCTTGTCTTACTTTTGGGGCACTGCCACTGGGGCAACTATTGTCCTAATCTCATCAGCTTTTTTTACAGTAACTTTTATAGCGAAGTTGCGACTTAGCTGAAGATTATAAAAAACACTTTAGCACTCACTTTAATTGACATTAAAGTGAGTGCTTTTTCTTTTCCTACAAAAGACAATACAAGGCGAACTATATTTATGTTATTTTATCTTTTTAAGGATAGAACCCTACAAATGATATAAACTACACTACATTATGCTTTATCGATATTAACTACGGAGGAGGACCTTCGATGAATAACACAGATACCCGAAGATTAAAGTCAGTAGCAGTACATCCTGAACTAAGACATACCTTACTAGCAAACCCAACTCATGAATCCCTAAGCAAAATTATCGAATACCAACTCTTTAATCAACCTTGCCAACCTCTCGTCGATAACATCCTGTGTTTATTACCCTATTGGGAACTGCAGGCCTGTGAAGGGAACAAGGTTTTAGGAACTTTGATTCAGTACATAACGCAACAAGCGCCGTGCTTACTAATAAACGACAAGATGATAGAAGCCAACCTTCTACGCATCCGAATTTTAGCCTCAACGCCAGGAATCTTCTCATTTCCACCGCGCGAAATACAAGAGCATCTTGTTCAATCTTTACATATGTCTGACATCTTAGCGGACCTTCCTGAATTTGAAGTAGTGTCCTTTTCCGCGTCAGAAATTACCCCCCTCGCGTTTGACATAACACATTTTCGCCTCGCTCCTCACTGTCGTCGCTATATTCAAAACTTGTTTTACCCTGAACGTCGTGAAGCCATCCTATCAGTTCTGGCTCATATTGCGAAGCTCTATCCATTAATACCGACTTGCCGGAAAGCCTATGCCCTTATGCTTTCCCTTGATAACCCAGATAATTGGAGTAATCATCCTTTTTGCTTACGCCTCATAGCCAATCGCTATTGGAACTACAAATTAATGGAAATATCAGAAACCTAAATGCCTGTCCAACTTATCTAAATCGTAAGACTCCCACTTCTACAAGTGGGAGTGATACACCTTATTCTGCTTCACTCTAAAACCTGCAAACTCACCTTATAATCGTAGATCAACTCGTTGAAATCCTCTGGCGATCCGATATCGCGGATTAGTATTTGTGCTTTTTGTAGCAATCTTTTATGTACTTCTTCCCTACCGATAAGAAAATTGATCATCCGCTTCATGTTTGGGTCGCTTGTCAGCTCTAAGTGCTGTTTATACAGATGGCATGCCCGAGTTTCTGCCTGAATATCCACCTGCAGAATAATGATGGCGTCAACGCTTTGATCAATATAGTTAATCACCCATGGCGCACCTTGAGAATTAACGCAGGTCAGCGGAGGTCCTCCTAATTTTGATATTGCTACTGAAATTATTTCCATATGCCCTAATTCTTCTGCGGCAAATAGCCCTAGTAGTTCTCGAATATAACGATTTGACATATTGGAACGATGATTTAAATACTGTATGGATGATGATAATTCACTATTTCTTCCTGCGTAATGCTCTAATAAAACCTTTGCAAAGATTGGGTCTTGGCGTTCAACATGGATAGGATAGAATAAATGCTTTCGAAAATTAAACACTTTTTTCCCCCCTCTGATAGATTACTCTACCTATATCATATGGAGGAGAATCCCAACTGTCACAAAGTAAGCTTTTAAATAATCTTTCCGGCTTTTCTTTGACAAAAGTAAAGCATCTCATACAACATTTTACAGGTATTTCTGAGAACATACTACAGAAACTAATTATGTCCCAAAACAAATGTAAAAAGGAGATTTAATATGCGAATGAAAAAAGTTGATCCAGGACCATTTAGTTTCCTTCAACCCGGTTGGTTTGCACTCCATACTGTCCTTATAACTGGGGCAACCATGCTGGGTAAAGCTTGGGAAAAAAGAACCTAAAAATATAAACCCTGCTTTAATGAAGCGGGGTTTATATTTTTTATATTTATCATTTTTTTCTTGAGTGCATAAGCACCCTAAGGAAGTCAAGGAAAAAATTGTTAATTTAGTATGTGACTCTCACAAGTCTTTTGGGAATAAGGAAACAAATCCCAACACCCCCCATAATCTAGAATAGGAGAGGGGATTTTACATTGAAGAATAATACAAATTCATCGTTTTCTCTATTGCTTGAGTCGAACCCCTGTGAACCTGTTTCAAATGTAGGTCAGCTTTCTAAAAGCCCTTTAAATTTGGGCATTAGCATTTTTGCCCCTGTTAGTTCGATAGAGGGAAGCTCTTCGTTCTTTTTCTTACAACCATTGTTAACTGGAAAAGTATTTGCTTCCGCATGTGTTCTCATCGCTGCCCAAATTTTCTTGTTTCTTGCCAACCGTTTTTTTGAAACAATACCAATTCCGAAAAGTCCTGTCATATATTCTGAACAAACTGTACGGATGTCACTAACTGATTTACAGAAATTCTTGGCATCGATGTCGAGAGGTACAGTCCAGCCTTCAACCAGCACATCCGCCTCTTCAACCAATCAAACTGTTGAGTCATTAACTCCTGAAACACCGGAGATTCCCATAGTACTTGCTTTAGCCATCTGGGGCGATTTCAATAATAAACCTTATGGTCCGTCAATCTTTCTTCTTTTTCCTATATTTGCGTTTCCAGGCATGCGAGGAGCCTTACCTTTGTTGATATTAGAACTATTAACAATTATTTTTGTCAGGGCGGTCGTACCGCCGGAAACGACTGGTTCCAAACCATTGACTCCCCCGGCTTCAAACAGTAAATTACCATCACAAGAATTTTCGCCGGAGGATTTATTGAATAAATTAAACCAATTTAATAAAAACTCCGAAGCTTTATAGTTCCATTTGCATATCACTATGACTGAAAAAATGCACCTCCCAAAATAGGAAATAAAAGCCACTTAGATCTGTTTGTTGTTAGAACCTTTTTACAACCCTTTTTCTAGATTATCAATTTCTTGCTGGACTTTTTTTAGTTCTTTGCGTATTTTTATTCGCTTGAACCATCCTGTTTCAATTTCCATTAACTCAAGTTCTAATTCCAGCACCTTGGCTTTGAGTTTACTGACATCTGGCCCAGGTATATGGGGTGAAGAATTCATTGATCTCACTCCTTCATTTATCCCACATCATATAAAATTCATAGGAATAAGACAAGTGAATTGTATAGGCGCAGCAGTTTGGCTACCAAAGCACCCTCTATTTATAGGGGTTAAGCCCCTTTACCCCTATATCTCGTCGGAAATGGGCCTTTGGAAAATCGATTTGATTCACGAGAGCATAGGCTTTTTCCCGGGCTTCATGAAGTGTTTTGCCTTCAGCCGTGATCCCTAACACCCGTCCACCGGTACTAATAAGTTGTCCGTCACTGATTCCTGTTCCAGCATGAAAGATAACCGTATCCTGATAATTTTCCGGCAAACGGATAGGAACCCCCTTTGTGTAGGCTAACGGATAACCCATAGCCGCCATCACAACACAAACCGCGACGTCCTCTTTCCATTCCAACCGAGTTTCTGACAAACGTCCCTCCGTGCAGGCCCAGAGGATGGGCAAGATGTCTGATTTAAGTCGTTTCATCACTACTTGTGTTTCTGGATCGCCAAACCGGACATTGTATTCAAGAAGTTTCGGGCCTTGCTCCGTAAGCATCAGCCCTAAGAATAGCACACCTTGAAACGGAGTTCCCCGTTCGCGCATCACCTGTAAGGTCGGCGAAACAAGATCACGCATGACGTTAGCTTCAATCTCGGCCGTCCAAATTGGCGGAGGGCTATAGGTTCCCATTCCTCCGGTGTTAAGTCCAAGGTCACCCTCTAGGGCTCGCTTGTGGTCCTGAACTGGAACCATTGGGTACGCCATTTCTCCATCTGAAAAGCAAAGCAAACTGACCTCTTGCCCTTCTAGGAATTCTTCAATGACGAGCTTTTTGCCAGCCGTACCAAAACCACCCTCCATGATTTCGTCGACCGCCTGAAGAGCGGATTCCAGATCCATCGCCACGATGACACCCTTACCCGCAGCTAAACCATCTGCCTTTAAGACGCAGGGAGCTCCGATAGTTCTGACATAATTCTTCGCTTGCTCAGGATCTTCAAACATCTCCCACTTCGCCGTTGGGATCCTAGCGCTTTCCATAATGGTTTTGGCAAAGGATTTGCTTCCCTCCAGCTGGGCTGCAGCTTGGGTTGGTCCGAAAATCCGCAGACCAGCCTCATAAAAGGCATCTACAATCCCTGAACTTAACGGATCCTCCGGACCAACAACGGTTAAATCGATCTTCTCCTTGAGCGCAAACTCCACTAACGCGGAAATATCTTGAGCCTGAATAGCCACATTCCACAACACGGTCCCAGCATTCCCTGGCGCGACAAAGAGACGTTCGAGTTCCGGACTTTGCGCCAATTTCCAAGCCAGCGCATGTTCCCGTCCTCCGTTACCAACGATTAAAACTCGTTTGTTACCCACTATTTCACCTCGTCTTCTCGATAATTGGCTAGCATCATACAACTCCGCATCACGCATCGAGTTTACAACCGTGTAGGGGCACATGAATTGCCTCTACGACGTTTAAATTAGTGCTGAAAATGCCGCCGATGTGTAAAGATCATAATTATATTCAAGCGATTGGCAGCCTCGATGACTGATGTGTCGTGAATAGATCCTCCTGGCTGAACAATCGCCCGAATCCCTGCCTTGGCCGCTGCTTCTATAGAATCAGGGAAAGGAAAGAAAGCGTCGGAGGCCAGATAAGACCCTTTAACTTTTTCTCCCGCTTGTTCGATAGCAAGCTTAACAGACCCTACCCGATTCATTTGACCTGCTCCAACACCCAAGGTTTTTTCATGATCCGTGACCACTATGGCATTCGACTTCACATGCTTAACGACCCGCCAAGCTAAATCAAGGGCTATAAGATCCTCTTTCGTCGGCTTTAGGTCTGTCACTACGTCCCATTCTTCCACTGCCGTTGTCCCGCGATCAACCTCTTGCACAAGATATCCCCCGTCAATACTTCGAAGCGCCCAGCCAGGGTTTGTTTTAGAGGCGTCTCCTCTTCCTACTACAAAGAGCCTAAGGTTTGCTTTAGCACTTAGAATTTCCCGTGCTTCCGGACTAAATTCCGGCGCGATTAGTACCTCGTAGAAACGTTCCTTAAGTGCTTCAGCGCAGACCGTATCAACCACCCGATTAAAAGCGATAATTCCACCATAGGCAGAGGTAGGATCGGCAGCAAAGGCAAGTTCATAAGCCTCTAACGGGGTTTTGCCCAAAGCAACTCCACAGGGGTTGGAGTGTTTGATGATCGCTGCTGCAGTCGAATCAAACTCCCGAACCAGTTTCCAGGCAGCATCCATATCGGCCCAGTTATTGTAAGAAAGCTCTTTTCCTTGAATTTGTTTTCCGCTGGCGAGGGTCCCCCCCCCAGTTTCCGAGTTTACATAAAAGGCTGCCTTTTGCTGTGGGTTTTCTCCATACCGTAACTCTTGTACTTTTTGAGCCGTGAAACGAAGTGTATTTGGGAAACTGTCATTCGGTTCAAGCTGTCCTTCTAAGTATCCGGCAATGAGTCGGTCATATTCTGCCGTATGGGCAAAGGCTTCGGCAGCTAAGCGCTTGCGCATGCCTGCTGAAAGATTTCGCTCGCGCAACTTGCTGATAACCTCTTCATAGGACTCTGGATTAACAACTACAATAACCCGCCCATGATTTTTAGCTGCGGCGCGAACCATTGTTGGTCCACCCACATCAATGTTCTCAATCGCTTCTTCAAAACTCACACCCGGCTTAGCAATCGTTTCCCTGAACGGATAAAGATTCACCACCACTAAGTCGATAAAACGGATTCCGTTTTGCTCCATTTGTTCCAAATGCTCGCGACAATCCCGAGCTAAAATTCCGCCATGGATTAACGGATGGAGTGTCTTCACCCGACCATCCAAAACTTCAGGAAATCCTGTAACCTCACTTACGTATTGTACTGGAATATTGGCTTCATCCAGTGTTTTGTATGTTCCTCCTGTAGAAATCAATTCAAAACCTAACTCCACGAGCTCACGAGCAAAAGTAACTATCCCTGTCTTGTCCGAAACGCTAATTAAGGCTCTTCTCTTCATCCTATACAACCTCCCGCTGCAAAATCTGAATCCGGCGCCCGATCCGCTCAGCCTTTCCTAAGACCATCAGTCGAACGGCCTCCGGATAGAGACGATGCTCCGCCTCTAGAATTCTCTGCGCCAAACTCTCTTCCGTATCCTCTGACAACACTGGTACTGCTTCCTGCAAAATTATCGGTCCGCTGTCTAAACCCTCATCCACCAAATGCACAGTACACCCACTTACCTTGACTCCGTACTCCAGAGCCTGCCGCTGAGCATGCAGCCCAGGAAAGGCTGGAAGCAAGGAGGGATGGATATTCAGGACCGGAAAATTGGCTTGACGAATGAACTGGGGACCTAACACCTTCATATATCCTGCTAGGAGTAAAAGTTCCACCCGATATTCGCGCATCCAGATCAGGATGTCCTCCTCTTGTGCTTGACGATGGGGATAATCACTCACTTGGAATACTCGGGTAGGGATTCCTGCCGCTTGTGACCGTTCAAGTGCACTTGTCCCTGGCTGGTCTGACCCCACACCCACAATCTCTATCGGGAGGCTGCCGTTGCTACAAGCGTCTAATAAGGCTTGTAAGTTGCTCCCACGGCCTGAAGCCAATACTGCGGTCCTCAATATGCCACCCCTTCTCCGTGTACGACATTGCCCATTACAAAGCATTTTTCTCCTAACTCTGCAAGCTTTTGACGGACTTTGACCTCATCTTCTGGGTGAACAATAATCACAAACCCCACGCCCATGTTAAAGGTTCGATACATTTCTGGCCAAGCCACATCTCCCAGACGTTGTAACAAGGTGAAAATGGGAGGATGTTCCCAAGTTGATGTATCAATCCTAACCCCTAGGCCTGGGGGCAAGACACGAGGGATATTGTCCGTTAATCCTCCCCCAGTAATATGGGCCATGCCTAGTATTTCTCCCCCCGGAAGTAAAGGCAAAATGGACTTAACATAAATCCTAGTTGGACGAAGCAAAACTTCCCCGAGTGCTTCACCCAACTCTGTAAACATCTTATCTAAGGGATACTTTTCAAAAATTTTGCGTGCCAAGGAATACCCGTTACTATGAAGTCCACTGGATGCTAAGCCGATAAGCACATCTCCGACCTGTATTTTCGATCCGTCAATCAACTGATTGCGATTCACAACGCCCACTGAGAACCCTGCAATATCATATTCATCTACGGCATAGAAGCCAGGCATTTCAGCCGTCTCCCCCCCGATCAACGCACAACCAGCCATTTCGCACCCTTTAGCGACCCCACCCACCACATCAGCAACACGTCCAGGCTCTACTTTGCCAACGGCCAAATAATCCAGAAAAAACAAAGGTTCTGCGCCCTGAACTAAGATATCATTGACACACATTGCCACAGCATCTTGTCCGATGCTATCATGCTTATTCATTTGGAAAGCGAGGCGTAGCTTAGTTCCCACGCCATCCGTTCCGGATACAAGAACTGGGTCCGGATATTTCCCCAGATCCAGTTTAAAAAGTCCACCAAAACCTCCGAGCCCGCCGAGGACTTCCGGACGAAGTGTCCGAGCGACCGCCGGTTTTATACGCTCCACGACCTCATTGCCTGCTTGAATGTCGACGCCCGCGTCTCGGTAAGAGTATCCCAATTTTTGTTCCTCCTAGCATTGATATATTTCAAAATCGTTTTTACTCCTGTTCAAGTTTGAAACTGGAATAGGATACATTCCGTTAAAACAAGCCAAACAAACGGTATTCGTGCCAAGTGCACGGAGCAAGCCTTCTTGAGAGATATAATGCAGAGAATCTGCCCCTATATACTTCCGAATTCCTTCGACATCCAATTGATTAGCAATCAATTTTTCCCGTTCCGCCGTGTCAATCCCGTAGTAACACGGATAGGATACCGGAGGAGAACTGATTAAAAAATGTACTTCTTTGGCTCCTGCTTTCTTGACCATCTCTACTAACTTGGAGCTAGTGGTCCCTCGTACGATCGAATCATCAATCATCACGACCCGTTTATCTTTTAGGACGCTAGCATTAGCGTTGAGTTTGAGACGAACGCCCACTTCTCTCATTGCCTGAGTCGGTTGAATAAAGGTACGACCGACATAACGGTTTTTAATTAGCCCCTCACCAAAGGGAATTCCCAGTGCCGTGGCATACCCCAAGGCTGATGCCGTCCCGGAGTCTGGGACCGCAATCACAAGATCTGCCACAATCGGACATTCACGGGCAAGTTCTATACCCATCTGGCGCCGGCTCGCCGAGACGTTCAACTTATCGATGGTGCTATCCGGTCGAGCAAAATATATGAATTCAAAAGCACAAGACGAACGGTCGACGATTTTACTGAATCCCTGTCGCGAATGTAACCCCTCTTCATCGATCACCACAATCTCGCCGGGTTCCACGTCCCGCATGAACTCAGCGCCAATCGTATCGAGTGCGCAGCTTTCCGAAGCTAGACAGTATCTGTCTCCCACTCGCCCAATACATAAGGGACGAATACCATGCGGATCTCTGAGTCCAAATAGCTTATCCTCTGCCAAGACCACCAGGGCATACGCTCCTTTTAGATCCATCATGGTCTTAACTAATGCGTCTTCTAAGGAATCCCGGCGATACCGAGTAATCAGGTTGATAATGACTTCGCTATCGATGGTCGTTTGGAAAACAGCCCCATTTTTCCCTAGTTCTTCACGAAGTTCCAAAGCATTGGTCAAGTTTCCATTATGTGCTAAAGCCATCATACCTTTTTGATAGTGTACTACCAAAGGTTGCGCATTACCGAGGAGACTTGACCCAGTAGTGGAGTAACGAACATGCCCAATCGCCATCTTCCCCTTCAAGTGATCCACAACACGGTCGGAAAAGACTTCAGACACTAAGCCCATTCCTTTATGCAAAGAAATACTTCTTCCATTCGAAACCGCAATTCCGGCACTTTCTTGCCCACGATGCTGTAAGGCATAAAGCCCGTAGTAAGTTAAACGGGCAACCTCCTGATCAGGAGCGTAAATTCCAAAGACCCCACATTCCTCTTTAGGTTTGTCCTCTCCAAATTCGAACATTTCCAGCCCCCTATCCCATCCTGACCATCTTAAGTCCTCACTTCAGACCTAACATTTTAAGCTTCCACAATCTTTCATGCAAACCTATGCCAAGGCCTTTTTCACCCGTCGAAAGACTTCTTGATACGCTTCTTCGACTCCTCCGAGATCCCTCCGGAAGCGATCCTTATCTAGCTTATCCCGCGTTTCGATATCCCAGTAACGGCAAGTATCCGGAGAGATCTCATCGCCCAGATAGACTTTACCATCTGAGACCCCAAACTCCAGCTTAAAGTCAATTAAGTCAATTCCTGCTTTGACTAAAATGGTCCGCAAAATCTCGTTAATTTTTAAGCCCATGGCTTGAATTTCTTTAACATTTTCTGCACTTGCCCAGCCCATCGCGGCCACATGAGAGTCATTAACCATCGGGTCTCCGAGTGCATCATCTTTATAATACAGTTCCACGACTGGTTGAGAGAGAACATAGCCCTCTTCCACCCCAAGACGCTTAGCTAAACTTCCAGCTACAATATTGCGAACAACGACCTCGAGGGGTATCATGTCTAAGCGTCGTACAAGCATATCCCGATCGCTTAAAAGCTTCACAAAATGTGTTAGTATGCCCGCCTTTCCAATTTCCTCAAAGAAGAGTGCCGATAACTGGTTATTAACCTCTCCTTTATCCACAATTTGTCCTTTTTTCAGTCCGTTCAACGCAGTCGCATCATCTTTGTAGGCTACCCAGAAATACTCGCTTTGATCGGTATCATAAACTCTCTTTGCTTTTCCCTCATACCGTAATTCTAGCTTTTCCATTTATCTTACCCCTTTCGTTCGTCAGTTTGGGAGGAAGTGTCTTAGCACGTTCGCACACGTTTCATCGCTATTCACTTGACGTTAAGGCTAAAACGCAAAACCTCTGGGCTTTCTGCATGTGAACCGTTGCGTTTCTTAACGCCTTATCGTCTGCGTTCATTGACGCGATTCCACTCTCCGTGCTCCCTAAGCTAAGAAACTTCCTCTGGCTTGGGTCCCACGGGGTTTTGGAACGACCTGAAAATCCCGTGGTGCTGTTTGCATTTTTATACAAATAACGCTTTACATGCTCTACAAACAAGTAGGGACGGTTCTTAACTTTCATGGCTGGTCTTTCTCTAAAAGTATCTGGGTTTAGTATTTCCCCGTTCCATGCCATCCTTGACACATTCACACTGTGGAGGTCCTGTGGTGCTGTTTGCGTTCGTTGACGCAAATACGCTGTGCATGCTCAAGGCTACTTTCTCGAAGCACGGGGACAGTTCTGGTCTTCATAGAAGCTACTAGTCAGGCTTCGATCTGTGCAAGAAATGCGGGTAACCGGCTTCCGTTCCTTCCACGTCGTAGCCAAGCCAGGGAATGAAATTTAATTGCAAAGAGAACCATTAAGCGGGAGGAGCGTGCGAGTGCAGTTGGTGAAGCGTGAAGACGCACATTTGGCTTGTCCAAGGATGGACTGATGCCGCGGTGCCAAGACGATAAGCGGACGAGCTTATCGCCACACTGCGACTCGTTACGCATACTCCTGCAGTGTGGATTGGCATAGAGCGCCGCACCACCGGACTACCCAAGGGTTATGTGCATTAGCTTCACCAACAAGTGAGCCGGTCCGGAGCTTTGGTGAACGTGCAATAAATTTCCGTTCCCCTATTTCCGTTCCCCCGTTCCCTAAACTAGTCCTAACCTCTGGAAAATGTCCGATACGTGCTTAGTATGGTACCCATAATCAAACAAGGCGGCAATTTCTTGCTCGTTTAAGTGTTCCCGAACCCCGGGATCTCTATTGAGTAGACTTTGAAATTGTTCTTTTGTATCCCAGGCCTCCATGGCATTGCGTTGGACCTGAGCATATGCAGTTTCTCGACTGACACCCTTTTCGACTAAGGCTAGCATCACACGTTGGGAAAAAATTAAACCGCATCCCTTATCTATGTTTGCTTTCATTTGCTCCGGAAAAACCTCCAGCCGATCTATTAACTGAGTCATCTTATAGAGCATGTAGTCTAAGGCTATGGTGCTATCCGGTAAGATCATACGTTCCGCAGATGAGTGGGAGATATCTCGCTCATGCCATAAGGCAACGTTTTCTAGGGCTACTTGGGCGTTCGCCCTAATAACTCGGGCCATGCCACAGATGCGTTCTGGTGTAATAGGATTTTTCTTGTGTGGCATCGCCGAGGACCCTTTCTGACCTTTTCCAAAGGCTTCTTCAACCTCATGAACATCAGTTCGCTGAAGGTTGCGAATCTCGGTCGCCATTTTATCGAGGGAACTGGCGATTCCAGCGAGTGTCGCCATATAACACGCATGCCGATCCCGTTGTAGTATTTGAGTCGAGATCAAGGCTGGCACTAATTGAAGTGCTTCGCAAACATGCGCTTCGACTTGAGGATCTACGTTGGCAAAGGTCCCAACGGCACCGGAGATTTTCCCAACCCGTATCTCTTCACGGGCAAAGGCTAGGCGCCTCTTTTGTCGTCTAATTTCGTCATACCATAACGCAAATTTCAAGCCTAAAGTAATCGGTTCAGCATGAATCCCGTGTGTTCGCCCCATCATTATTGTGTCACGGTGTTCTAACGCTCTGCGGCGCAGGACGCCTTCCAACCCCTCCATTTTAGTTAGCAATATATCGGAAGCTTCAACTAATTGTAAGGACAAAGCTGTATCCAAAATATCTGAAGAAGTAAGACCCAGGTGAATGTGTTTAGCTTCGTCTCCTACATTCTCTGCAACATTGGTCAAGAAGGCCAACACATCGTGTTGAGTCACTTCTTCTAGGGCTTGTACCCTTTCCCAGGAAAAAGAAGCCTTCTCTCGGATGACCTCAACAGCCTCTGTCGGGATCTTGCCTAGTTTGGCCCATCCTTCGCAAGCTGCAATTTCAATTTTTAACCATAGTGTTAGGCGATGTTCGTCTGTCCAAATTCCTCCCATTTCAGGAAGCGTATACCGTTCAATCATTGTTAGTCCCCTTTATCCCTCAGATTCCTTTACTTAACCTTAATTGCAGGGCTTCGTCTTTCGCCTCAATATCTTTCAGCATCTGTAATCGATAGTTTTTAACCTTAATACTCAAAGCACTGTCTTGAATGGCTATGATCTGTACCGCAAGCAACGCCGCATTACGTGCCGCACCAATGCCTACGGTTGCAACAGGAATTCCTGGGGGCATTTGTACGATGGAGTAAAGGGCGTCGATTCCTTCCAGGGCACCACTACTCAACGGTACACCGATCACAGGTAAAATCGTTGCTCCAGCTACAACCCCCGGCAAATGGGCCGCTAACCCTGCTGCAGCAATAATCAGCCTTCCGCCTTGGGCTTCAAAAGCTTTCACCCAGTCAACTGTTCTTTCCAAAGTCCTATGGGCGGAAGAAATTTTCACTTCAAAATCAAGTTCAAATTCACGGAGAATTTTCATAGCCTCCTCCATGATTTTAATATCTGAATCACTTCCCATAATGACCCCAATCTGGCTCATCTAATCTTCGCCTCTCTCCCGCTTATCATTACTCTTTTTTTCAATAGAAAAAACCCAAGTCAAGGCAGATTACACCCTTAAATCAGAGTGAAACCTACCCGCCTGGGCTTTTATCCCTTCGGTGTAGTTTGATTTCTCAATCAAACCTGTACCACTCGGACAATACGTTTGCCCTAGGTACACTTTCGCTCATAGTCAGACAATTTACGGTAGCCTGGTAGAAACTAGCGGACCATATCACCGCGGTTATATGAACTCCTTATGAAAATTAATATGTTTATTTTACTAGAAGGTGTTATGAAGGTCAATAGAAAATCGAACATTAATATATAATTCAATAAAAATGTTCGAAGAATCATTAAGTTAAAAGATACTCTCGAATGTGGGAAAGTAAAGAACTATTTTGAATCTAAAAAACTCTAATGTTTCTGAAAAAGTTAGCTGCTTTCGTTCACCCTCACGCATACGATTAAAGAGAATTTCAAACTTATACGCTCTTATCCTTTCCGCTACAACTAATTTTTATAACTTTCATTCACTTTCGAGACTACCGCTTCTATTGTGAGATCGAAGTGTTCCAGAACATCGCTGCAATTCTATTAACGCCTCTACATTATAATTCAAACCCGATGATCGTAACATCATCCCGCTGCTGTTCCTGACCCATGTATCGATCAAGTTCCTTTTCATACCATCCACCCTGTTCGATTATAGATAGCGATGTGGTATTGGAGATGATTTCTCTAAACTTTCTTCTGCCGAAAGAATAATTGTTTGAACCTCCGTTTTGATCAACATAACCGTCTGTCGTAATATATATTCGATCACCCTGTTTAACACTCACTTCCACATCAACAAAATCATCTAAAAATACCGATTTTATATAACCGATTCCACTCTTGTAGCCGTCATATGTGGTAACCTTTCCTTCAGTTAACATATACATAGTAATCCTTGCGCTGGCAAAATATAGTTTTCCTTTAACATAGCAGCATATCGCGGCATCCAAACCATCATCCGTTGCTTGGTCGCCCTTGTCTTTATTAAGCGCCTCTTTCAACTGTCTGTTAAGTTCCTTAATTATTGATGCAGGACCTAAAATATTGCCCTTTGTCAGAATATTGCTAAGGATTGAGTTCACAGTCATAGTCATTAACGCACCTGGTACGCCATGTCCTGTACAATCACCGACCACGAGAATAAATCCTTGCTCAGTCTCCCTCAGCCAGTAAAAATCACCGCCTACAATATCCCGAGGTCTCCATAGGACAAAGTTATCGGCAAAGACCCTTTTTAAAACATCAGCCGTTGGTAGAATGGACTCCTGTATAGTTTTTGCATATTGTATACTCTCCATTATTTTTATGTTCTTGTCCTTGATTTCTGCAATCCTTTCCTCGATTTCCTGCTCAAGCTCGAGATTCAGCTGAACCGCTTTCTTATACGGATTAGCAATTCTGGATGAAACGAGGTAAAAAACAACTAGTAAAAAAACAAGGACAACTACAATTGTCACCAACGTACTAATCATGATTGAATTAAGCAACCCTAATGTCTCTGACCTGCTGATCTGGAATACCAATACCCAGTCGCATGATTTAAGTTTCTGAAAAACCAAATCAGCCTGTCCATTCTTATCTGTATAACTGATGACCACTGGCTTATCATTACTTCGAGCGGTATTCTTCATAATGTTGTCGTACACATCCGTGGGCAAATGATCAGTGAGCCTACCTCCACTCTGTTCAACGTCCTCAGAGATGCTGATCTTCCCTTGAGTATCAACCAGCCATAAATTGCTTTGGTTACCAATTTTATAATTACTGAATTCATTGGATATGTCTTGAAGATCGACGCCAACCCCAGCGACACCCGCTGGATTGTTACTATCACCCATGAGAGTATTGATCCACAAGTTTGTTTGGTTTAATTCTTTGTTATGGTCGATATTAAGCGTTATTTTTTTGGCTGCGGATATTGCATCAAAAAACCAGCGATCAGCTGAGTCATCCTTTGACATAGTGTCTGTCAATAGGTTAGAATTCGTCCAATAATGTCCCGTATTAATATTGGTGAAAAATACTGTGTAGTTGAGGGTTTTGGCTATACCTGTCATCTGTTTGATAAACATCGCCTTATACTGTTGGTCAACTTCCCCCTCGTTGAACCATTTGATGATTTCTGGGCTATCCGCAATAATCAATGAGGTTTCCTTTGCTTTTTCAATTCTACCATCAATCTGTGCGGATATAGACTTTAGAATATAGACGATATCTTGTTTTTGAAGTTTTTCAATCATCGCATTTTTCACAATGGCGTAACTTGAAATTCCAGTTACCGATAAAGCTATTATAATGATAAAACAAGCAAAGATTATGACATTCATCGTACCTTTATTTATAATTTTTTCATACTTACCCAGTGCCGACCTTTTCATAGTCTTGCCTTAGTCCCCTTTATATGCGTGTTACTTGCATTCTCGTTTACTTTGCACAATTCGCCAAACTCTAATATATTCCTTCCTTCAAGGATATAAATATGAAGTTTCTTAAAGCAAATCTGTTCCCCTGACACTATGATGGTTTATCCGACATAAAAACCACCGCGCTTCAAAACGAAAGTGCGGTGGTCTGTCCTTTGGTTAGGAATTTAAGCGATCCTTATAGTGATCAAGGACGCTTACTTTTACGCCCTAGATAGAGACGGTCTGGGTCGACAAGTGTGCGTAAAATGTTTATTTCCTTGATCGTCGGACTTGGCATTTCACGAGCATTATTAATCACTAAAGGCCAGCCTGTATTTTCTAGCACAAATTGCGGGTCAACTCCGGGGTAGTATTGTTCAAGTTCCAGGATTCCACTCTCGGGATTGGGTCTTAGAATCCCTAAATCACTTATGACAACCATCTCCCCTCCCCGAAAAATACCGTAGTCCAAACGCCCTTCTCCTTTTGGTCCACGTGCCCCGGCAGGGGAAGTCAAATATTCAACCTTTTCAGGAAAGCGACGTTTTTCATGAACCATCATCACAATCACCTTATCGGCAAGATTGGCAATGCTATTAGCTCCTCCGCTACCGGTTAGACGTGTTCGAGAACCCTTCACTCCAGACTCGACACCCGTTGGCCAATAACCACCTATGGCAGTCGAGTTGAGATTTCCATATTTGTCACATTCCGCAGCCCCCAGAACCCCAAGGGAACAATAGCCTCGACAGGCAATCGTCCCAAAGGCATCGGCCATTGTGGAAAGGGTTGTGGCCTTATAGGCAGCCCGTGGGTCTGCGACTGAAATAGGTAAATGTTTGATCTTAGGGCCTACTGTTCCAGCCTCTAGAATTATTGTCATATTCGGTGCTTTAGTATATTGGGCTAACCCGGCAGCTAAAAGGGGCAACCCAGTCCCAACAAAGGCAAAGTCCCCATCGTTTATTTCCCGAGCTGTAGCAACTGCTAGCAATTCTACATGG
>LOEW01000227.1 GCA_001516045.1 Desulfosporosinus sp. BRH_c37 | reverse complement strand
AACGACGAATTAGTAAAATTACTCGAAAGCAAAGATTTTAGTTTGATAACAAGCTTTAAGGGTAAGTACATAGATTTGTTAAAACAGTATTATTATATCGGTGGCATGCCAGCAGTTGTTGCGTCGTTCATCGAAGCCTCTGATTATGGCAAAGTACGTCAACTGCAAAAGGAAATACTAATGGCCTATGAACAGGATTTTTCCAAGCATGCTCCCAACGAAGCGGTGCCACGAATCCGAATGTTATGGAGCTCGACGCCTGCTCAGCTTGCTAAGGAAAATCGTAAATTTATATACGGACTTATACGGCAAGGCGCAAGAGCCAGAGAGTATGAGCTCGCCATGACTTGGCTAATCGACTGCGGATTAATCTATAAGATAAGCAGAGTCACAAAGCCAGATATGCCACTCAGGGCTTATCAAGACTTCAATGCGTTTAAATTATTTGTTCTTGACGTTGGATTGCTCGGTGCAATGAGTGAACTTGGTATTAAATCTTTGCTTGAGGGGAACAAACTATTCGAAGAGTTTAAAGGCGCCTTAACCGAGCAATACGTACTACAGCAGCTTATAGCCAGTCGAGAAATAACGCCTTTTTACTGGTCGGCAGAAAAGGCTAGTGCAGAAATCGATTTCATATTCCAAAGTGAAATGAATATTGTGCCTCTTGAGGTTAAAGCTGCAGAAAACCTCCAGGCTAAAAGCCTAAAAAGTTTCTGTCAAAAGTATCAGCCGAAGTATGCGATCCGCACATCGATGTCGGATTACAGAAAGGAAAAATGGTTAACGAATGTGCCATTATATGCAATTAATCTTTTATCCAATATTTTAAAGGAAACTATGATTTAGAAGTACGATCCATTCAGCCAAGGGTTTGGAATGGGAAGAGGTCATTGTAATTGATCTTGTCGAAGGGATTATTCCCGAAAGAGAGACGATCAAGGCCGAACAAAATGGGCAGAAAGAATTGATAGAAGAGGAAAGACGCCTCTTCTATGTGGGGATGACTAGGGCCAAACGACATTTGACCCTTTGCTCAGTGGATTGCCGGGTTAGTAGTTCAACATAAAGCCTTTGGAGAGGGAGTTATCATTAACGAAGAGGGGAATGTAATCAAATTGAAAAGCGAGAAGAGTCACAATATAAGGAGTAGGAAAGATTAGAAAACTTGGTGAGTAGTACAAGAAATGCGAGGCAGCGTTGCGGCCTCGCATTTCTTTCTTCAATTTCGGAGAGATATCCAGGCTAAGAAGTGCTATTATAATGTTATTGCAGAAGAACCAAAAAGATTGTATGGACGCTGCATGTTGAAGTTTCTTAAAGGATGGAGATAATCACAATGCCAACAGGAAAGAAGCTAATCTATCTGACATTGGTGTTAGTTGTCATGTCTTGGGGTTTGAATGTTGTAATGATTAAGTTCCTAACACAGCAGATGTCGCCAATATTGGTAGCCGCAATACGAATGCCACTTGCGGGAATTATTTTGTTATTTCTTGTTTTAAAAAAATATGGATTGTATAATCCAACTAAAAAACAGTGGGGATTGCTTTTTTGGATTGGATTAATCTCTGTTTGCATGCATCAGTTGCTGTTAGGCTATGGAGTTTCTGTAACATCATCCGCAAATGCTTCCCTTATTCTTGCCTTAAATCCTCTGACGACTGCACTTCTGGCATCCATATTTATAGGCGAAAAATTTACAAGGAATTTAGGGCTCGGAATTCTATTAGGATTTGCAGGTGTTGTTTTGGTAGTTTTCTCGAAATCCCCAAATGGCTCTTTCGAATTTTCGTTAATCGGAGATGTAATTATGTTATTAGCCATGTTGGCCTATGTCATTGGGGGTTTGCTGATAAAGAAGTTGTTGGAAACGACGATTCCAACCTTAGTAGTGACCGCCTATTCTACCTTAATAGGAGGAACATTGTTAAATATTGGAACGTTGGCTTCCTTTGGGCCTTCGGTTTACGGACAGATTCATTTATCGTCAACAGCGGTACTTATCTTATTATTATCAGCCTGGGGAGCTACAGCCATAGGTACATTGGCTTGGAATGATGGTATTAAACATTTGGGTGCCAACAGAACGGCTATGTTTTTAAACGGTATCCCTTTTGCGGGCATGATTGGTGGTGTCGTCTTTTTAAATGAGTCAATTGGTTGGATACATATTCTAGCCCTTATTTTCACTACCTTGGGAATCGTTATCGGGAGTATAAAGCAAAACAAGGTCATTCTGGAACCTTGTAAATTATAACCAACTTGTTTTTCTGCCTTGGCATTTACGTGTTAACAGATACAATTTTAGAGGTAGGGTTAGGTGGGCAATACTATGTTAGAACAATGGATGATGGGGATCCGACGGTATCGTCCCTTCGATACTTCATACTTATGGGAATAAAAATGAAACTTAAGATCCGAGAATCGTCTGTAGGAAAGAGGTAAAGATATTGATAGAAGCTAATTATGCAGGAACCATGCTTGCAGTGCAAAATCTTTCCAAGAAATTCGGCAAGCACATGGCGGTTGATCGCTTGAACTTTTCCCTTCATAGTGGGGAAGTTGTGGGCCTATTAGGACCGAATGGCGCAGGAAAAAGCACGTTAATCAAATGTATTGTCGGACTGTTACGACCGACCAATGGGGAAATACTAATCAATGGGCATATTAGGGGATCTCGGGCTGCAAGGCAAACGAGTGCTTACGTTCCGGAGATTCCCCAGCTATACGACATGCTGACAGTGTGGCAGCATTTACAATTTATCACAGGTGCCTATGAGGTTAAGCAATGGGAAGAGAAAGCAGAAGAGCTCTTAAAGATGTTTGAGATTTGGGACAAGAAAGATGAATTCACCAAAGCTCTTTCTAAAGGAATGCGCCAGAAACTATCACTTTGCTGTGGAGTGGTTTCTAATGCGCAGATGCTCTTTCTGGATGAACCCATGGTAGGATTAGACCCTAAGGCTATCAAGAATTTAAAAAATCTGATTCAAGAGTTGAAAGACGAAGGTAAAACCTTATTCATTAGTACGCATTTACTCGATCCGATCGAGACGGTCTGTAACCGAGTTATTGTACTTAAAAAGGGAAAGATTATTGCCCAAGGTAGCTTGGAGGATTTGCGTCATCAATTAGGGGAAGAAAATGCCTCACTTGAAGAAGTCTTCCTAGAGGTGACGGCTGATGACTGATTATTTGCAGATGTTAAGGCTTGATCTGCGAAAACTCATCAATTACATCGTTGAAATCAAGCGAACGCCCAAAAAATTGATTAGTTATTTTCTATTTTTAGCTTGGATAGCCCTCATTCTACTACCCCAATTTATGGGCAATAAAAAAAGCACTCTGCCCCAGCAGATGAATCCAACAATTATTCAGGCCATCTTAAGTGCGTATCTCCTCTTAATAAGTGGACTGATTTTCAGCACCCTGATTTCCTCTTTAAAGAAATTATATTTTACGTTCAGTATGGGAGATGTAAATTTACTTTTCCCGTCTCCTCTTGAACCTCAACGTATATTATTTTGGAGTATGCTGAAGAAAATCCCAGCTACTCTGCTCGGAGCTGTGTTGCCCGTTTTATTTCTTACCCCTACTTTGTTGAGGTGGGGGATTGGAACTCAAGGTGTTTTTTTCATCTATGCTTCGTTTGTATCATTAGCCCTGATCATATCGCCGTTGGCCTTTTTGATCTTCTTACTTTCCGTGCGTTATCAAAAGGAAGGGTGGATGC
Source organism: Desulfosporosinus sp. BRH_c37 (assembly GCA_001516045.1). Classification (GTDB taxonomy): domain Bacteria; phylum Bacillota; class Desulfitobacteriia; order Desulfitobacteriales; family Desulfitobacteriaceae; genus Desulfosporosinus. Next base: position 2,405 of record LOEW01000227.1, on the reverse strand, counting down.
GGAGTGTTTTGGTTTGTTCTATCCTATGGCTGGTGGGCAGTTGGCTTTGGCAGGTTAGAGAAAGCACTAACCTCGTAGATTTGCTAACCGGATATCAGGCGGTCGGGATATGGCAGTTTCCGGTCGTGGGATGGATACTGAGGCTTGCTTACGCTGGGTTTAATGGGGCAAGCAGTGACACCTACTGGGGTCTGTTGTGGATCGTCTTGACCTTGAGTTTGGTGAGTTTCGCCGTGTATCGGTTGGCCAAGGACTATTATGAAGATGTCCTCGGTCGCGCTGAAAAAATGTATGAAGCCCGCAAGCGTGCTAAGAGCGGACGCCCACAATTCTCCGAAGTATTTGCCAAATTCGGCAGGAAAAATAAGCCTGCAGTTAAGGGAACGTATGCAGGAAGCAGGGCGTTCTTATTTAAACAGATTGCGAATTATCGTTCGGCTGGACTTAATGAGTATTTAGGTGTACTTGCACCCCTGGCTTTGGCGGTTGGCTTAGTAGTTGGTTTTTTGGTTAGCTCTAAAAGCATAATGGACCCATCAGGTGGACTTTTCACAATCAATGGAATTATTGCCTATATGCTTATTCTGACAAGTTCGACCAGTTCAATTAGCGCAGAACTTGCATTACCCTATATATATGTTCTACCAGGTACTTTTTATAAAAAGGTTTTAGCGCTCAATGCCTTGCCAGTTCTACGTTTTGCTATTAATATCTTTCTTATCAACCTGAGCTATACGCTCATGGCCAAGGGGGATAAAGAGGCCTGGGTGACGGCGGTAATAATATCCTTGATGGTGATAACGGTTTATTTCGAATTGGGTAATTCTGTGATAGTAGGAAACGTTCTTCTCCCTTCAGCGTTGGATCGTAAACTATTCTTTCCATTAATGTTGATGATCCAGATCTTAGTCATTGTAATTCCAGCAGGTGTTATCGGAGGGGGACTCTATCTGAGCTTCCAGAGCGAATTGGCTCTAGCATTGGGAATTATAGTGGCTAACGTTGGCGTTGGCCTCTTGTTGTTGAGGTTCTCCGAAAAGTTGTTTTCTTATATTGAAATGCGGGAGTATACATGAATCATCCGGTATTGGGCTTTATATGGCTTTTTTCAAAACCGGTATCCAGATTTCGCTTTTAAATGTTGGTGACGTCACATCTTTACTCTCGTTCCACAAGATTTCTGACCCTTCAGTTTGTTCATAGTTCGAGGATGGGGGAGAATAATAATTTATCCCACACCCATAATGTAGTAAGATAACCTTGAGGGACAGGTTAGGCAGGACTGATCAGTTTGATTGCTTGCAGAAGAAGGGCCTAAATTGTATTATAATATGGAAAACTATGAACAAGAAGACGAAGTCGAACAAATACATAAGTGGGAGATTCAACGTGTTAGACGAGAAGGAATTCTTCGCAGAGGTCCAAGCTAGAGGCCTTAATTTAACAGAGCAGCAAAAAAAGGCTGTCAGCCATGATCAGGGCCCCCTATTACTGTTAGCAGTTCCAGGCGCTGGAAAGACGACGGTTCTTACCGTCCGTTTAGCCTACTTGATTCGAGTCAAGAAGGTTGATCCTCGAACGATTCTTTGTCTAACCTTTGGTCGAGCAGCTGCCAAAGAAATGCGTGAGCGGTATAATAAAACCTTTGGGGGGACAGCTAGCGACCAACTCCAAGCTAGTGATATCCATTTTTCAACAATCCACAGTTTTGCCTATGGGATAGTTCGCTCAACTTTTAGGCAAAAAGGTACTCGCTTCGCGATGATTGAGGAACAAACAGGCGTGGCAAGCAAGACGGGTGTTCTGCGGAGAATCTATGAGAAACACAATGCTTCTACTCTTACTGATGAACACCTCGAAGCGTTGCAAAATACCATTTGTTATGTTAAAAATACCCTCAGACAGCCAGAAGAGTTTAATAAGAGTGAGATCAAAAACTTCGCCTTCATTTATAACGACTATGAAGAGTATAAAAGAACGAATCTGCCACAGTTGATCGATTATGACGATATGCTTTCCATTGCCTATCAGGAATTATGCGATAATCCTAAGCACTTAGAGGCTTATCGTCAGCACTTTGCCTATGTTCTGACCGATGAGAGCCAGGATACTTCTCTGCTTCAACACAAAATTATAGAAATCATCGTTAAACCTCATGGTAATATTTTTGTCGTGGGAGATGATGACCAAAGTATCTTTGGGTTTCGAGCGGCTGAGCCAAACTACCTCTTAGAATTCGAACAGACGTATCCAGGCGCTAAGATTCTTCGCATGGAGTATAATTTTCGCTCAACTCCGCAGATCGTCGATGTGTCTTGTAAGTTCATCCGTTCCAATGCGCTAAGGTTTGATAAAGAGATGTTCACGAGAAATCCCGAGGGGGACGTCATTCAGATCGGGCAATT
>LOEW01000226.1 GCA_001516045.1 Desulfosporosinus sp. BRH_c37 | reverse complement strand
ACTTGTGTGACACAGCGCTCGGTCATACGACGCAGAGCAAACTTACCGTTCAAGCTCCTGATTTGGGGAGCGGGGTTCCCACCATATGCGTCGTCCTGCAAGAAGGTTAATACGTGCGAAGACAGTGTCTTCGGGCGCAATGGTGGCAGTGCACATCCTTGTGCACTGCCCCGTATTTGGGGTCGGTCGCTTTCACGGAGTTTGCCATTCTGCTTACGTAAAGTCGTCGCGCTTGTGTGACACTGCGTCCCGGGCTAGGACCGTTTAGACTTGCTTTGTGTGAAGCGAGGGGACGGTTCCGTTGCTTCACTTCGTCGGGGAAGACGGTACATTTCTTGTGCACCGTCTGTCATCGGGTCACTTTCACGGAGTTTGCTGACGAAGCGACGTCGCATTTTTGTCGCACTGCGTCTTGGGCTTCTGGCGTTAGGGTTTGGATACTAGGGAACAGAACAGGGACGGTTCTCTTGCTTCCTTGTTCGCTGCCCCGTATTTGAGGTCGCTTGAACGGAAGCTTGCTAGGCTGCTTATGTAAAGACGTCGCGCTTGTGTCACCCTGCGTCCTGGGCTTCCGGTTTTCGGGTTTGGAAACGAGGGAAAGTGATTATAGTATGCGCAGAGGGTGTCTGAAGAAGTGTTCCGTGGTTCTGGGGTTTGGTCGGCATATTTATGTGCAAACGTCCGACGTCGAGGCTTAAGGCGTGAAGGTAGGCTGAACTGTCTCTCTTCGTATTTCGTTGTCTTCCTAGCCCGGAGGGCTTGCGATTACACGCTCCGACGCTTTTGCGGTCGTCGTAGCCAAACTCGACGAAAGTGTTCTTTCATAAAGCGGCCGAGGACAGGACGTCCGAGGCTGGCAACCAGACAAGGTCCCCTCTCGCCATCCTGCAAGAAGGATAATACGTGCGAAAACAGTGTTTTCGTGTGGGCTCCGGTGACACTAGACCTAATCCACACTGCAGGAGTATGCGTAATGAGTTGCAGTGTGGCGATAAGCTCGTTCCTTCGCCACGAAGTCATTTTGGGTGTGTGGCTCGGCAATACTCATCCTCAGTGCTATAGTATTCGTATAGGGCCGTGCACTTTCGGCGAAACCCTCCACCGGAGACTTTCGTCACTGGAGAGTATCGTGCTTATCGTCATGGTCGTCGGATGTCATGATTGATTTGCCAGGAACCCCTTACTTGCATTCAACACTTGAGCCCTAGTTTGGCACGACGAACGCATGGCTGAGGACGTGTCTCGCGACACTCAATGTATACTGAGATAATAGATCACAAAGAATAGTGAGAGAGAAAGGGTGAGGGCGTGGCCGTTTATCATGCGGACGCGTTAGTGATCCGTAGTCGGGAATTTGGAGAGTCGGATCGGGTGCTCACTCTATTTTCTCGGGAGATGGGGAAGCTTCAAGCTGTGGCGAAAGGGGTGCGTAAACCCAAAAGTCGGCAAAGGGCTGGGGCTCAGTTATTTACGTATGCGGATTTTCTGATTCATAAGGGGAAAACTATGGATACGGTCAGTCAGTGTAGTCCTCGCGAAAGTTTCCCGCACCTTTGGTATGATCTTGATCGTTCGTTTGCGGCAACGGGTATCGCGGAACTCTTAGACGTTTCGACGATTCCGGCCCAGCCTAATCAGGAACTATTTGGACTGACGTTGACTTGTTTATTTCTTATCGAACAGTTTGACCCCGCCCTTGTGCTCAGCTCTTATGCCTTACGATTGATGACGTTGCTGGGATATCGTCCGCGTTTGGGGGAATGTGCTGAATGTGGGGTTAGTATTAGTGGTGAACGATTGGTCTTTAGTTCGGAGGCAGGAGGTACGCTTTGTGGAGACTGTCGGGAGAGTTATTCCGGGCGATGGATTCGGGCTGGTAGTGTCGCGTTCATGCGTCAATTGATTAGGGCGGATATCACAAAAATTGATCGTTTGCGTTGGAATGCCTGGATGCAACAAGAAATTTTGGAAACTCTACGGCTTTTCGTAGAGCATAAATTTGAACGACCACTCAAATCTTGGCGGATGGGGAGTCTTGGAGCTGATGATTTGGGACGACAATAGAACCAAGCAGGGCAAGGCTGGGAATTGTCTGTGCTACTGCGGTTACACCAATTACGGTCTCTGCTAATTTTCGATACCGGGTTAATACGATTCCTAATGGAACAGCAATAATAATCGCAAAAAAGAGGGCGACAAAGGTTAACTGAATATGTTGCCCGAAAGCTGTAACGATAGCTGGCCAACGATCTTGTACAACTGAAAGTATTTCCATAGCCCTTTCCTTTCTAGGAATCGATTGTTCCATTTCCGTATTTATCTGCCATGACATCGACTAAACTCGCCCTGGTAATAACACCTACCAGCTCCCCTTGAGCACCAAGCACAGGCAGATTAGATACATTGTTCTCACCATTACCTCTTCTACATCAGGCAAGATTCCGGCGGCATTGAGTCTGTCTTCTCCTATAAAGGACCTGACAAAATCATTGGCCGGGTGGCGCAGGATGTGGTCAGGGGTGTCTAACTGAACGATCTTGCCGTTTTGCATAAAGCAAATACGATCTGCGATTTTTAGAGCTTCATCCATATTGTGAGTGACGAAGACGATGGTTTTCTTAATTTCCTGTTGAAGCCGAATCAGCTCGTCCTGTAGCTGTTCGAGGCTGATCGGATCTAAGGCACTAAACGGCTCATCCATTAAGATAATTGGCGGATGTCTAATAAATAGCCAAAGGGCCCCCCTTCAATCATGGCGAAAGGGGCGTTTAAATACTGATCCGGGACGTAATAGCGGAAAGGAAGGTAAAAAATGACTGAAGCATTATGGACTGAACTTGAAAAGTTGGATGTGTTGCGTGAACGTATGGGAATAGGATATGAAGAGGCTCGTAAGGCCTTAGACTTGGCTCAGGGTGATGTGGTGAAGGCTTTGGACAACCTTGAGAAGGCTCGAGAGGGAGAAGGACAGGGACAGGGTTTTGACTTTTTAGATCAAGGGCATGGAATATGGGACAGCGTAAAATCGACGATGGCAACATTTAGTCACAGCACGATTAGTCTTAAAAGACATGAAAAGACGATTGTAAGCCTTTCGGCTCCATTAAGTTTAGCACTGGCGTATACTATTTGGCGAAAGCCAAGCTTACGACTGTTAGCGCTTGTGGGTGCAGTAGGGGCAGCTGTGAACAATTTTGAGCTCGAAGTGGCTACCAACGATGAGACTTCATATGATGATGATGCTTTTAATTTTGCCGCGGATAAGGAATATTAAGGGAATTCTTCAAATTCTCTTTTATTCTTGAATAGAGGGTTTAGGTCACATTTCTAACTGTTAAAAAAGTAAGAAGAGTCCTTCGTCCATAAAATAAAGATGAAAGACTCTTCTTACTTATATCATTTTTGCAATGTTTACATCGCATGTATGGGTACGATTCTAAACGATAATCATCAAAAAATATCTCTGTCGGGATGTTTTACTTAATCCCAACTATTTCACCCCTTACTACAAGGTAGAGTGTCAGGTTATGCTTCAGCTAGTCGTTTACTTAAGCCAGTTGACATAATTACAATCAGCTTGATCATAATAAACTATCGAGTTACCACTCGCTACATCGTAAATATGAACAGCTTCCTTTTCTACAAAAACAACTTTCCCATTGCTATCCATGTAGGCTTTGCCCGTTCCGGCTGGATCACTAACTGTAAATAGCGTTTTGTACTTATCACCGACCAAATCATGCAAATAGTAATTACTGCCAACATGATAAAGTGCCGACTTGCCATCTGCTGGCAAAGTAGGAGAATCGGGATCAGCAAACCAACCATGTTTCGGGGTGGTTAACGTCTGCTTCTGTCTTCCGGACTGATCAATTATTTTTATCTCTGAAGGAGTGGCAACAATAATACTACCATCTTTTCCCCAGTCTGCTGACATAGCTCCTTCAATGACCAGATTTGGATCTCCCCCAGTACGATTGACGATCATTAACCGATTCCCGCCAGAAAAAATACCCTTATATTTGGTAAGGAAAAGTATCTTTTCGTTATCTTCAGACCAACCCATGGGATAGACAACATAGTCACTATCACTTTCTGAATAAAGGACTTTACTATTATTTGCTTGCAAATCCATCACAATCAGGTCAGTTTTTCCCTGGGAGTAAACTAACCACTTGCCATCCGGGCTGATTAAAGGATGACTGATTCCTTTTGTATCTGAGTAAGTTTCCTTATTATTTACAATAAGTCGCTCCCCATTTTCCACCCAATATGGGGTAGAATCCCCAGCCACCGGAACAGAAGGTTCATTAACATTCTCGCCGTTTAAGATTTTTTCGATAAGACTAATGATACCATCGGAGATTACTCCTGTTCCACCTAAAATTGTAATTTTTGGCTTTGAGGTCAAGGATTTAAGATAGTTTATGGTTGCGTTATTTAATGTTTTGCTCTTCGAATCTATAAGTATAATGGGCGAACCAGTCTGGGCAGCTACTATACTACCTGCCAAAGCATCTGGGAAATTTGTGCCCGATGCCAAGAAGACATTGCTAGGATTTGAAGAGAAATTCGACGATATGATGTTTCCGGTGTCATAACAGTCTTTTCCTGCCAGACGTATTATCTCAACATTATCAACAAGTGACTTGATATCTAATTCCACTTCCTTGGAAATAACACCTACTCCACCTGTAATGTAAACCTTGGTGGGCTGGTTTTTAATGATGTAGTGTGCAACATCACTCGGCAAAATGTCCTTGCCAGTCAACATAATGGGCCAGCCTTTATTAGAAGCAAAGCTTGAAATACTTAAAGCATCCGGGAAATTTCCGCCGGAAGCGATAACAAGTGGAGTGCCTGGTGACGATTCTTCTTCTTCCGCAATCAAAGAAGAAGTTTCATACTGATCTTGACCCCCGATTTGCCAAACCTTATACCCCTTTTTTTGAAAAGCCAATTTAAACTCCGGGCCAATAATTCCTGTTCCACCCAAAATATAGACCGAACCATCGGAAGCCAGATGACTGGTGATATAATCAGAAGCCTCCAAGGACGTGGAAAGAGTGGAATCAACCATTAGAATCGGAGCTTTTAATTTATATGCTAGCACACTACCTGCTAAAGCATCCGGAAAAGTTTTGCCGGACACCAGGACAACGTTTTGCACTGTTCCTGAGTAAATTGATTCTGCAATAATCTTTGCTGTCTCATAGCGACTTTGTCCAGCCAGTCTCGACTTTTGTATGAGAATGGGTTGAGTTGAATTGACGGGTGTAGGCTGTTGTGGAGTACTCGGTGTAGGTTGAGCAGGTTGCGTGGGTTCTATAGGTTGCTTGGGTTCTGTAGGTTGTATTGGTTGCGTTGGTGTGCTTGGTTCGGGTTGTGATTGCAGCACCGGCTTAAACTTTTCATACGGTCCAACCATCTCAAAGGCTGTTTGGCCTGAATTGGTTAATACATACGTCTTTTGCCGCGCGATATGCAAACGGCCAGTTTTGTTTTGCTCGCTGGTTGATACTGTCCCATCAGAATAATACTCAACATAATCGTAGGTTCCGCCCACCGATACCGAGAATGAATCACCAGCTACAGCCAACAAATTGGAGAATTCAATCGTTTGCCCGGGTTGCAATGTTATCCTTGAAAAGGCAGGGTCAATAGATTCAAGCGGATTAAATTTTCCCGTTGGAGCGGATAATTCATAGGCTTTAGCACTGACATTTGTCAGCACCACCCGATCTTGACGATTTAGATTCAGTTTACCTGTTTGGTTACTACCGCTGTCTTTGACGATCCCGTCATTATAATACGTGACAAAATCGTATGTTCCACCCACCGTTACGGTATAACGATCCCCTGTTAGCGTTGATTCATTGGAAAAAGTCACACTCGCAGCCGGCTGAAGGGTATATGTCGCAAAAGCCGAACTTGCCAGTACTGGATACCCCGAACCCGTAAGTGCAAAAAACATCAGTGTAATAATAGAAATTAACTTCAATATGATACTCCTTTTACTGCTATAGCCATTTTTCATACTGCGCTCCTCCTTCTGAACCTTAAATATGTATTTATCCCTATACCCTATACCCTATACCCTATACCCTATACAGTACCGTTCAGGCCTTACAAAAACCTTACAGATATTTTGAAATGATTATGAAAAAGATTAATACGCCAAAGGATTTTAGTTTTAATAGTCGAATTTATAACCCTATTGAGGGGGAACAAACATGAGAGAATTGAGTAGGCGCTTTATGGAGCAGTTCTTCTTGCTATATTTGGGGGTAATAATGTTTGGCGTGGCTATCATTACGCTGAATAATGTTTTTATCGGCGGGTTTACTTTTCAAGAGCTTCTACAATATAACTTGGGAGCGTTATTTGTGCAGGTCATCAGTGGGGTCTCCATATTTCAAGTCTTTACGTTCCTCCGTATGCGCATCGTTCGCCGTTATTTTGGACAAGTACAGGACCGAACAGTTGTAAGCCCAGTCTGGCAGCGCCTTATTCGCTTCCCCTCCGAAATTTTTTGGGTGATGCTGATTTTCGGGTTCATCGCGTCTTCGTTTTATCACATCCTAGATTCGGTCCTGATGGGAGCATCACTGCGCTCTAATCTCTGGGAGTTAGCAGAGGCAGTTTTGTTTGAGCAGACGCTTTCTCTTATCATGGCAATCCTGTTCTATACCTTGATACGTCGGTTGTTGAGGCCCTATATTTTGGCTTTATCTAGCGAAAAGATGTGGGAATTCCCCCGTGCCACTTTTTTAACGCCCCTGACTATTTCCTTTACCAGTTTAATGCTAATCACCATCCTTAGTCCTTCGTTGTATGTGCTTAGAATGATTTCCTCAGGAATACCCGTCAACCCTTGGGTCATGTTTTCTGTCGCCGGGTTAGCTTTAGCTTTCGGGCTTATTCTCTTTCTGTTGCTTGCTTGGCAATTTCAGGATGAGCTTCAATTACTCATTCACGGGATGCTCTCTTTGTTAGAAGGCGATGGGGTGTGGCTAAACCGCAGGATGCCCATCATATCGCAAGATGAAGTGGGGCAACTAGGAGTAGCCTTTAATCAATTACAAGAGCATATCTCTCAAGACTACCTAGGAGTCCAAATGGAAATGCAGCTGGCGTACCAGGTGCAGCAAAAATTGTTGCCTCCTTCATCCGACCGAATCGGGGAGTACCGGATTGCGGCGATATGCCAACCTACCAAGGAAGTGGGCGGTGATCTGTATGATATAGTCCGCTTAAATGAGGAGCATTTTGCCGTAATCGTCGGCGATGTATCAGGCCATGGAATGCCAGCTGCTTTGGTGATGTCAGCCGTGTTAGTTCTTTTCCGGACGGAAGTGCGTCAGGGTGGCTCAGCCAGCGAAGTACTCAGACGTTTAAACCACGATGTGGTGGAAACCCTGCAAGGGGATATGTTTGTCACCATGGGGATCGGCATTTTTGACCAACGCAAAAGCACGCTCGAATACGCTAGTGCAGGGCATGTAGCACCCTACTTACTGCGCGGTGGACAGGTGACGCCAATCCCCTGCTCTTCTCTCCCGTTGGGAGTCAGCGCGGATGAAGAGTTTCTTCAGGTGCTGATCCCGATCCATCCTGCTGACCGTTTCGTCTTCTACACAGACGGCGTGATCGAAGCCATGAACGAGAACGGTGAAATGCTTAGCTTTCCAGGATTTGAGCACTGTCTCTTCGACCTTAAGAGTACAGCTTCTGTGCAAGACCAAATTGATTCTCTCGTCAAAGAATTGCCCTGGAACCGAGGAAATCACGACGACGATAGAACGATCATCATGGTGGAACGTCAACAATCGAAGTTTCCCAAGAAAGCAAAAGGGACGTCGAATGAGCATTAATTTCTTGCCGCCACGAATTGCCAAAGCCTTAGATTTGGCATTATATAAGAAAGTTACAATCATCGAGGCTGGGGCGGGCTACGGGAAGACTACTCTCCTGACCCAGTGGATTGAGGAACGCAAAATTCCCTGCCATTGGTATGCCAATGGCCACTTTCCTGCTTTGCCTTGGGCGAGCGACGATCAATCAAACCAGAGCAGACAGGCGAATGAGTTCGGCTTAGAACCGTTCTTGCTGGTGTTCGACAACTGGCACACAACGGAAAGTAACAGGCATTTTCTAGGGCTGATTGATGATCTAGCCCAGACTACCCCTCCTCATGTCCACATAATCTTGTGTACCAGGATCACTCCTCATCTTCCGAGCTTAGCCCGGTTAGAGGCTCAAGATGCGATCTTAAGGATAGATGAGGGCGTCATAGCGTACAAACTCGAGGAAATTAGTTCGTTCATAGCCAGAGCGTCCGGCGTAATTCTATCCCTAGAGCAAATCGAATGGTTAGAGCACGAAACGGAAGGTTGGCCACTGGCACTTCACTTAGCTGGAAGTACTATTGCTAATGCACTACGTTGGGACAGTGAGGAAGTAACAAAAGTCTTGAGAGAGAAAGGCTTCCCCTATTTCCAGGCAGAAGTGTTTGAAGGTTTGCCCGCTGAAATGCAGGAATTTCTGCTTACCCTTGCTCTACCCTCTGAAACTTCTATTGAAATTCTCGGGCCCCTACTCGGACTTGACAAATACCTTAATAACCTAAAATGGGTAACGGAAAATCATTTATTTCTTTTTCATAAAGCTGATACCATGCGTTATCACCATCTGTTTCAAGCCTTTCTTCGATCAAAAATCGAGCAAAACATTCCATTTTACCAAGACCTAACCCTCCGCATCGGTAATCTCTACCTGGGCATGGGGCAACAAACAGAGGCAATTTCTTACTTGGTTCGAGCGACTGCCTATCCTAAAGCCGGGCGCGTCCTTGATGAGATTATACCTGCATTACCAAAGGAATACCGTTTGGAAACATTAGAGAGGTTATTGTCCCTTTTTCCTGAGGAAGCAGACAAACACCTGACCAAGGCGTTTTTAACCTTTGGTGAGGAATTAACTGAGGCCGGGCGTGGGAATGATGCGCTCTCTTGGTTGCGACGTGCTTCTCACGGATTTGGTCAACTCGGAGATGATCTAGGAATCACCCGATCTTTGTGCGCTATGGGTACAGTCTACGCTGCCATGGGCTTGATAGAGGAAGCCGAGGTCATATACAGTCAAGCCAAGCGGGAAATACCCAGCGACGAAAAGAGCAGAGCGATCGTCTTAGCCTATCTCATTCGCTACGAGCAACTGGTAACCTGCGCTCCAGAAAACAGCATCGTACCCAAGCTTCACCTACGATGCTTGGGTTCATTCGAACTGTCTCGTGGCAGGGAGCCTATAACATACAACAAATGGCGGCGAAAAGCCCTGCAGGTGCTGAAGTATCTGGCTGTACAACCAGTACACAAAGCTGCTAAAGAACAACTTTTGGATCTCTTCTGGCCGGACGAGTCCCCGGCAAAGGCCAGCAACTCCTACTATGTCACCCTGCACAGCCTGCGTCAGGGGTTGACAGCAGGGCTATCGGAAACGGTCAATTACCTTAAGGTGGAACGGGGAGTAGTCTACCTTGTCCCCGAGTTGTTAACTAAAGTGGATATAGAGGAATTTATATATAACGTCCATGAGGGACATCGATTATGGACTATCAGCCCCGCCCAAGCGGTTCAATGCTTCCAGTCAGCGACTGACTTGTACCATGGGGACCTTTTGGATGAAGATTTGTATGATGAGTGGCTTTTCCCGCTTCGGGACCAGCTTAAGAGGCAGTACCTAGAATCCCTCACTTACATGGCAGGGCATGTCGCCGCCAACGGCGAGTTGGAATACGCGCTTAAGCTTTTAAATCAAGTAATTCGCCGCGACGCCACCAACGAACACGTCACTAGAGAAGCGATGGGGCTGATGGGCCGTCTTGGCAGGAGATCGGAGGCCTTGCAGTGCTACCAACGACTTTGCCGCTTGTTACGTGAGGAACTAGACACGGAACCGGAACCGGAGACTCTGATGCTATATAATACCTTATTAACGATACCTATCCATCTGAAAAAGTAGACTTTATGTACAGCAGTTTGTTATTATTAAATATCAAACTAGATCGCAGGGATTTAATCGGAAAGGGCAAGTGAATGCGGCTAGTATTTTGTCAGGCAAAGAGGTGTAAAAATGAACGAATCCGTTGGTCAGGAAGACCAAATTGAAATACGAATCCCCAGCCGAACGGGGTATGAAAAAGTTGCTATGGCGGCGGCCGAGGTAATTGCAAAAGAGATGGGGATGCCTTTAGCACGACGAGAGGACCTCTCCACGGCGCTATCAGAGGCTACTCTAAACGCCATGGAACACGGCAACCAGATGAACAAACAGCAGCAAGTGGTTGTCACCTTTAATCTTTCTACGGACAAGCTATTAGTCGTAGTCAGTGACCAAGGCAAAGGTTTTCATCCTCCTGAAGGGGTGCCAAATTTAGAAGAAAAAATTGAAGGGAATTTCTCCACTTGGGGGTGGGGCTGGTTCCTAATGGAACAGTTGGTAGACCAAGTGGAAGTGGTACCGTCAGCGAGCGGGGGAACTAGCGTCAGGTTAGTGGTGATGTTAGAAGGAAAGGTGACACATACAAATGGCTAAAGGCTTGCAAATTATTTCGCGCGAAGAGGAATGGGTCAAGATAATTGAATTGTCAGGGGAGATTACCAAGTCTGACGAGGTGCCGCCGGATCAAATTCTCCCCCCAAGCCAAGAGATAAAAGCAGTGGTTCTTAATTTCTCAAAAGTTGAATACATCAACAGCGCCGGAATCGCGTTACTTATTCGTGTGGTCCGCCTAGCCAGAGAAAAGCCTATAGCGGTCCTCGCACACGGTCTGAATAGTCATTACGAGAAGATATTTAATATGGTCGGACTGACCAATTACTTATACATCTACCCAAACGAAGGCACAGCCTTGGCAGCGGCAGGTTTAATCCGCTGATCACTATTGAGAACAATTCATTTAATTTTATTCTGATAAGGAAAATTAAGGAAATTGTTTGACATGCCTTCTTCCTCCGCATATAATTAGGAGGAAGTTTATTGACACGTTCGCACATCCTACGCAGGTTGGTATTCCTTTAGGGAACACCGCTTCGGCGATACTCATCCTATCAGTGTAATTTTATTGAAGCTTACTTTGTACGAACGCGGAAAGACACTGATAAATAAATGCAATGATGGGAAAGAAGTCCGTGAATCCTCTCTTTTAGCGAGTTCGGGCGGGTGGAAGCCGAATGGGAGAAACGGGTGGGGAAGCTCTGAGCATATGTAACGAAGGGGACCCTAAGGGGTCAAACAGGGTGGAACCGCGGGAACAAGCTCTCGTCCCTGTAGCTTAAATGCTACGGAGGTGAGCGCTTTTTTATTTGTTATTTTGTCAAAATAATTTAATTAAAGATATTCTGTAAGGCACATATCCCATCATGCCCAAAAGACAATTGCGAAGAATAAAACTTAGGAGGTTTGCTGAAATGAAGTTCCAAGACATAGTCCTTACCCTTAACAAGTTTTGGGGAGAACAAGGGTGTATTATTGCCCAACCTTATGATGTGGAAAAAGGGGCCGGAACAATGAACCCTGCGACATTCCTGCGTGCCCTTGGACCGGAGCCATGGAAAGTAGCCTATGTTGAGCCCTCTCGCCGGCCTACCGATGGACGGTATGGAGAAAACCCCAATCGGTTACAGCATTATTTCCAATATCAAGTCATTCTTAAGCCTTCGCCGGACAATGTTCAGGAACTTTATTTGGAGAGCTTGGAGAGCTTGGGGATTAACCCCAAAGAGCATGATATCCGTTTTGTAGAAGATAACTGGGAGTCTCCAACTTTAGGTGCCTGGGGATTAGGCTGGGAAGTCTGGTTAGATGGCATGGAAGTGAGCCAGTTTACGTATTTTCAACAGTGCGGGGGTATTGACTGCAAACCAGTTTGTGCTGAGATTACCTATGGACTGGAACGTCTGACTACGTATATCCAAAATAAAGATAGTGTATATGATATCGAATGGGTCGGAGATGTCACATATGGCGATATCTATCTTCAAAACGAAATAGATTACTCACATTACAACTTTGAAGTAGCGGATATAGAGGCATTGCAGATCTGGTTTGAGATGTATGAGCGTGAGGCGAAGCGGGTCGTGGAAAAAGGTCTGGTGCTTCCTGCTTATGACTATGTGTTGAAGTGCTCGCATACGTTCAACCTTCTTGATGCCCGTGGGGCAATCAGTGTCACGGAACGAACAGGTTACATTGCAAGGGTGCGTGCGCTCGCTCGTTTGTGTGCTCAGGCTTATGTTGAGCAGCGGGAGAGACTGGGATTCCCCTTGTTAAAGAATAATTTAGGGAAAGGGGTTAAGTAAGATGGCGACCGATTTTTTGCTTGAAATAGGAACGGAAGAAATCCCAGCTAAATTCTCCCCAGGAGCAATGACCCAACTGGAGGAACAAGCGCGCAAACGATTTGCTGAATTGCGCTTATCATTTACGGAACTGAAAATCTACGCAACTCCTCGTCGTCTCGCACTTATTGTTACGGGTCTTGAGGAAAAGCAAGCGGATTTATCGATGGAAGTTAAGGGTCCTGCTGTGAAAGCTGCTTATGGTGCGAATGGGGTCCCAACAAAAGCGGCCCAGGGCTTCGCAAGAGGGCAGGGGGTGTCAGTAGAAGGCCTTTTTGTTCAAGAACTCAACGGAGTACCGTATGTGTTTGCTCGTAAAACAGAAACTGGGCTTGAGACTAAGACACTTCTGCCTCAGTTAGCGAGGGATTTGATTAATGCTCTGCATTTTCCCAAGCCCATGCGTTGGGGAGATCTCGATTTCCATTTCGCTCGACCTATACGTTGGATTGTCGCGCTTTATGGAACTGAGGTTGTGCCGTTTGAGTTCGTCGGGTTAGTGTCTGGACGCGCCTCCCGCGGGCACCGTACTCTGACTACAGAAGTTGTTTTGCTCGGGCAACCGTCTGACTATCGAGAAGCTTTACGTGGGGCTTTTGTCATTGTTGATCCCGATGAACGAAAGCTTGTGGTCCAAGCACAAATCAAAGTCCTTGCGGAAAGAGTCGGCGGCGAAGTGCCTGAAGATGATGAACTTCTGGGCGAAGTAATTCACCTAGTTGAATATCCGACCGCTTTATTGGGTGAAGTGGCCTCCATGTATATGAACTTGCCAGAGGCAGTGATCACAACTCCGATGCGAGAGCATCAACGGTATTTTCCAGTTCGGTCCGTAAACGGAAAACTTTTGCCCTATTTTATTACTGTGCGTAACGGAGATGCTTTTGCAATAGACACTGTGAAGGCCGGAAACGAAAAAGTTTTAAAAGCTCGTTTGGAAGACGCGTCCTTCTATTATAGGGAAGATCAAAAGGTTCCCTTGGCAGAGTTGGTGTCCAAGTTAGGGAAAATCGTATATCACGAAAAATTAGGTACGGTCGAACAAAGAGTAGAGCGTTTACGTGGTCTGTCTCGGTTCATGGCGGATAAGCTAGAATTCGGGGAAGCCCAACACGAAGTGATTGATCGAACTGCTCGCTTGGCAAAAGCTGATCTTGTTACTCTGATGGTCAGCGATTTTCCGGAATTGCAAGGGATCATGGGGTCGGAATACGCAGGTGCCAGCGGAGAGAAACCAGAGGTCTGTCAAGGGATTCTTGAACACTATCAACCTCGCTTTGCAGGAGATGCCTTACCAGTGTCTGATCCAGGGCGTGTGGTTAGTCTTGCGGATAAACTGGATGCTATCGTCGGGGCATTTAGTATTGGGATTCAGCCAACAGGGTCCCAGGACCCTTATGCTCTAAGACGCCAAGCACAAGGGATCGTTGCTATCCTCTTAGACTCCAATTGGAACCTTTCCTTAACCGAACTCTTGCAGGAGTCTTACCGAACTTTCAAGGTGCAGGGGACTTCCCCTTTGCCTATCGAAGACATATTGTCTCTTTTACAGGATTTCTTTCAACAAAGGCTACGTTTTGTACTTCAAGAACAAGGACTGCGCTATGATACTGTCGTGGCGGCACTCGCTCAGGGAAGTGATCGATTTACTCGAGCCGTGGGCAGAGCCCGGGTACTTTCAGAGAAACGGGAGGAAGAGCCCTTTATTCTCTATGCCCAAGCTTATACCCGTTGTTTAAATTTGACTAAAAAAGAGCCACCTCAAGCTTTAAATTCGTCCTTGTTGGTAGATGCTACGGAAATTGCTCTTGCTAACGGGATATCCTTACGGAGAAAGAGTTTTGATCAGATGATAGCGATAGGTGACTTCGCGGAGGGTTATAAGTTAGCTGGAGAGCTTGTTCCACTGATTGAAGAACTTTTCCTAGCAGTAATGATTATGGTAGAGGATACAGATTTGAGAGTAGCCAGGCTGGCTTTACTCAGTCAATGTGTAGAGATGCTAGGATGTTTGGGAGATTTAAGCGTTTTGGCATAAGCAAAGTTCGGAGTTCGAAGTTCGAGGTCGTTGCACGTACCTCGAACCACAACCCGGATACCGCTAACTCGGGTCTTTAGACCTTTTTAACAAATTCTAAAATTCCCACTTCTATAAGGCGAGATTCCACTTTTCCGCTTCGTTAGGGGGTAGGGTTCTACTCCACCACGAAGTGTTCTTTTTTGGGCAGGTTTAGATGGATGAGTTTACCAACAACGAATATTAAAAAAAATATGCTCACTATCTAGTAAGGGAATCATACATTATGATATAATCGAGCTTGTAAAATTTAATTAGTATGTCACATTAGGATGCGGAGAAACATTTTAAGAGGTGAAAAGGGTTGGAATGGACGGATCGTCAACAGCGAATTGTGGAGATCGTGAAAGCCTCGGGTTCCATCACAGGTGAAAAGATTGCGGCCAAGCTGGATTTGACGCGGGCCACTCTCCGCCCGGATTTAACCATTTTGACGATGTCTGGGGTCCTAGAGGCCAGGCCACGCGTCGGGTATTCTTATCGTGAGAATACAGGACCTTCCCCGATAATGGAACGCTTGCTTCAGCTCCGCGTTTGCTCGTATAAATCAATGCCGGTTACCGTACTAGAAAGTGCGAGTATTTATGAAGCGACGGTTGCGATGTTTACGCAAAACGTAGGGAGTCTGACAGTTGTCGGAGTAGATCGCCTTCTTTTAGGAATGATCTCACGCAAAGATATTATGAAAGCTTCTTTAGGGAAAAGCGACCTTCAACAGGTTCCCGTCGGTGTTATTATGACGCGCATGCCTAACATCTATATGACGACCCCGGATGAGCCGGTCTTTAGTGCGGCCAAAAAGCTAGTCCAACATCAGGTTGACAGTTTACCAGTGGTGGAAGGGTATGTGGACGAGAACGGGTATGAATGCTATGAGGTCGTGGGTCGGTTTACTAAGACGAATATCACAAAGCTCTTTGTGGAAATTGCGGAAGCCAGGCTATAACTCGATGCACGATGCACGAGATCAGAGTCGGAGAGCGGAAGCTAGAAGAGGGTAGTCGGAAGTGTATCCAAAGATGAGAGGCCTGAGATCGGTGTCGGAGAGCTGAATCTTGATGTGGGTAGCAAGAAACCGGAAACAGACGTCCAAGGGCAGAAGCAGGGAGTCTGAGACCGGAAGTCAAGTTGGACTTGGAATAAATTTGAGAGGTGAGTGAACGCGTGACGACCGAAAATACAGTGATTTATGTCATTTCAGATGCACTTGGAGAGACGGCTGAGTTTGTAAGCCGCGCGGCAGCGGCTCAATTTCTTGGTGTAAAGACTCGGATTCGTCGGGTTCCTTACGTGCGAGATGAATTACATCTGGAAGATATTATGGAAGAAGCCATTGCAGAACAAGCTATCTTAGTTTATACCCTTGTACTTAAAGGGCTTCGGGATTATTTGGAGAAAAAAGCTACCGCGAAAGGGCTTAGAACTGTAGATATATTAGGTCCTTTGATTGGTGCCCTCGCTAGCCAAACCGGCTTGGAACCTACACATATCCCAAACATTATCCATCGTTTGGATGAACAGTATTTTCGTAAAGTAGAGGCTGTCGAATTTGCTGTTAAATATGACGATGGCAAAGATGCTCGCGGAGTTCTATATGCCGACGTAGTACTGATTGGCGTCTCACGGACCTCTAAAACTCCACTGAGTATGTATTTAGCCCATAAAGGACTCAAAGCAGCGAACATTCCGCTGGTTCCAGAAGTCGATCCCCCAGAAGAGCTGTTTTATATTTCTCCTCGGAAAGTAATCGGGTTAACATTACGACCTGAATTGCTCAACACAATTCGGACAGAGCGCTTAAAAACCTTAGGGCTAAAAGCTGGCTCGGATTATGCTAACTTGGATCGCATTATGCAAGAGCTGGAGTATGGGCGGAGTGTCATGAAACGTATCGGTTGCCCAGTCATTGACGCTACTGGCAAAGCGGTTGAAGAGACCGCAAGCATAGTGTTAGAATTATTATTTAAGGAGGATAGAAATGAGTAAAAAGTATGTTTATTTATTCCAAGAAGGAAAGGCTTCTATGCGCGACTTATTGGGAGGAAAAGGTGCCAATTTGTGCGAAATGACTAATATTGGTTTGCCAGTGCCTCCGGGATTTACCATTACAACTGAAGCGTGTAATGAATATTATAACAACAACGAAAATTTCCCAGAGGGGATTTGGGAGGAAGTCTGGCCGGCTTTAGCTGAGGTAGAGACGGCTACTGACAAACGCTTTGGGGATAAACTGAATCCACTGCTTGTTTCCGTTCGCTCAGGGGCTAAGTTCTCGATGCCAGGCATGATGGACACAGTTCTTAACTTGGGATTAAATGATGATACCGTGATGGCCTTAGCAGCTAACACGCAAAACGAGCGCTTTGCCTGGGACTGTTACCGCCGCTTTATTCAAATGTTCGGGGATGTCGTCTTAGAAATAGAACACTATGTCTTTGAACATATTTTAGAAATTGCAAAAGAAAAACAAGGGGTTAGCTACGACTCCGAGCTCTCTCCGGAAAGCCTCAAATGGATGGTCAGTGAGTATAAGAAAAAGATTGAACGTAAAACCGGCAAACCATTTCCGATGGATCCCAGAGACCAGCTAATGCTGGCAGTTCTGGCAGTATTTCGTTCGTGGAACAATGACCGTGCGAATTTTTATCGGAGAATTAATAATATTCCGCATGACATCGGCACAGCTGTGAACGTTCAGTCCATGGTGTTTGGAAATATGGGTGCCGACTCAGGAACTGGTGTGGCCTTTACTCGTAACCCTTCGACGGGGGAAAGTGCTCTTTATGGAGAATATCTGATGAATGCTCAAGGGGAAGACGTGGTAGCCGGTATTCGGACTCCAAATCCAATTGCCACTTTGGCCAAGGAAAATTCGGAGATCTACAAGCAGTTTGTGGATATTTCCAAACGCTTAGAGACCCATTATCGCGATATGCAGGATATTGAGTTTACGATCGAGCGCGGAAAACTATATATGCTCCAAACTCGCAATGGTAAACGAACAGCCTCAGCTGCAATCCGTGTGGCTGTTGAGCTTTACCATGAGGGCGTAATTACTAAAGAAGAAGCTGTCATGAGGATCGAACCGGATCAATTGGACCACCTATTACATCGCCGTATAGATACAGATGCTCTGCATAAAATTCTTGCAAAAGGACTTCCTGCATCACCGGGCGCTGCATCAGGAAGAATTGTTTTTAGCGCGGAAGAGGCAGAACGATTAGGGAATCTTGGAGAGAAAGTGATTCTGGTTCGTACCGAAACAACCCCCGATGATATTCGTGGTATTCTGGCAGCCCAGGGGATCTTAACGAGCCGTGGCGGTATGACGAGTCATGCAGCCGTTGTCTCCCGTCATATGGGTAAACCAGCTGTTTGTGGGTGTGATGCCTTAAAGATTGACTATGCTAAAGGTTTAGTTGCTATTGAAGGGGTTGAGTATCTCCAAGGTACTATTATCTCCATCGACGGTTCAACTGGGCGGGTTATCAACGGAGAAGTTTCTATGGTAGATCCAGAATTGAGTGAAGGTTTTAAAGAGTTCTTGGGCTGGGCAGATGAGATTTCTCGACTCCGGGTGATGGCTAATGCCGATAGCCCAACAGAAGCGACTAACGCACGGGATTTCGGAGCGGTAGGGATTGGGTTGACTCGAACCGAGCATATGTTTATGGACCCTGAACGGATTCCGATCGTTCAAGAAATGATCCTTGCTCAAAGCCTCGAAGAACGGGAAGATGCCTTGATGAAGCTTTTACCGATGCAGGAAGAAGACTTCTATGGCATTTTAAAGGCTATGCAGGGACTCCCTGTAACCATTCGTCTTCTAGACCCTCCTCTTCACGAGTTCCTTCCGCATTCGGAGGAGCTGGTGGTGGAGATCACAAAACTCAGAATTAATAAGAACGATCCCTCTGCCTTACGTCAAAAAGAGGGTGTACTTAGCAAAGTGCGGGCCTTATCTGAGCTTAATCCGATGCTCGGCCACCGAGGCTGTCGTCTTGGTGTATCCTTTCCTGAAATTACGGTCATGCAAGCTCGGGCTATTTTCCAAGCTAGTGCACGCTTGTTAAAAGAAGGATATGACATCCATCCAGAAGTTATGATTCCACTGATCATGGGGAAAGAAGAATTTCTGATGATGCGTAAGCTAGTGGATGACACTGCGGATTTAGTTATGCACGAACAAGATGTCCATATCCACTATAAAGTCGGAACCATGATTGAGGTACCACGTGCGGCTCTCCTAGCGGATGAGATCGGAAAAGTAGCAGACTTTTTCTCCTTCGGGACGAATGATCTCACCCAAATGACGATGGGCTTGTCTCGTGATGATGCCCAAGGCAAGTTCCTGCCAATCTATCTGGAAAAGAAGCTCATGAAAACAGATCCCTTTGTCGTACTGGATCGCGAGGGAGTTGGCAAGCTCGTTGATATAGGAGTAAAGTTAGGCAGAAGTGCAAATCCAAATCTCGGGTTGGGGATCTGTGGTGAGCACGGCGGGGAACCTAACTCGGTGGAATTCTGCCACATTGTTGGCCTAGATTATGTTTCCTGCTCCCCATTTCGCATACCGATTGCGCGTTTGGCAGCAGCCCAGGCTGCGATAAAACATAAAGGGTCAATCAGTTAAAGCAACAAGTAGTATAGAAATAGCTTTCAAAGCCATATACACCAAGGCTTTGAGGGTTTAGGTACACATTACACAGTGAGGGTATTGTCTTTTATGATTTTAAGAGACAATGCCCTGATTTTATTTAAGCTTAATCACAAAATCATAATGTTCCTTCTGAAATGGAAGAAAATTAATTTCTCAAAGGTTAGAGCAAAGTTTCTAATCCCCTGTGTGCAATGATTGGGGTGAAAATTGACAAAACGATCCAAAAAGGTTATATTGTTTAATAAATGAAAATTCATTCATTAAAAGGAGTCTGAAAAAAGTGTCTCGTATTACGGATCCTATGAAAATCGACAGAATTAAAAAGGCTGTAATGGAACTCATGTGTGATCATGGGTATAATCATATGTCTATATCTTTAATAAGTGAAAAGTCAGGAGTATCTAGTGGTTACTTATATCGCTATTACAGCAGCAAAGATGAATTGATACAGGATGTCACAGAATCAAACATGGAGAATATAAGAAGTGCATTGCTATTTAGTAGCAAGCCGTATGCTACATTTTATGAGTATTTATATGACTTTATAGATGGGCTTTTTCAGTTAACTAATTCGGATCCCATATTAGGTAAGTTTATCGCCGTTTCTTCGCAGGAGACGAATATGCCTGAATGGGCTGAAGAAAGAAAAGACATAGAATCAGGCAATTTAATTAGCGACATTTTACGTCTGGGAAGAGAGACAGGAGAAATTAATGAGCAGTACAGCAGAGAAGATATTGAGTTGGTGTTGTCTGCCTTGCCATTTCGATATATTCTAATGGAATTCGCTAAGAACCAACACAAACAATTCAGCAAAGAGGAGGTGCTAAAAATTGCCAATTTATGTATAAAAGCTTTGAAATGATATTTTTTTTGCCAACTTATGAATAAATATTCATTCATTAAAAGGGGAGAGATTATGAAAAAATTCGGGGCTTTATTACTTACGATACTTATGCTAGTAGTCGTAACAGGTTGCTCAAAAGACAAGACTGTCACAACGGAGCAAATTCGCGCAGTAAAGGTGCAAGAAATACAACTTAGTGAAAGACCGGTTGTATTAAATTATGTTGGAACATTGGATGCGAAGGAAAAGATCAATTATAGTTTTAAAAGCGGCGGGCAAATTGGCCGCGTATTCGTTGAAAAAGGGGATCGGGTTAAAGCCGGCGACAAGTTGATGGAACTTGATAAGCATGATCTAGCCTTCCAAGTGTCTAATGCACAGACCTCTATGGAAGCAGCCAGGTTGAATTTAGCCAAGGCGAATGATTCTGTTACATATTCGAGGTCCAATCTGGACCGGATGAATAAACTGTACGCAGAAAATGCGCTGGCTAAGGACCAGTATGAACAGCTAAAGCTGCAGGTCGATCTTGCCGAGTCTACACTTGCACAGGCTCAATCTCAAGACAATGCTGCGGTAACTAATTATGAATACCAATTGTCTCTGGAACAGGATGCAACAATTTATGCCCAGAAAGACGGTGTAGTCGTCGATCTAATCAGCCAGGAAAATGAACGTGTGAGTCCACTCGTTCCAGTTATCTCCGTACGGAGTGTGGAGGAAGTGGTAAATATTGGAGTACCTCAGCAAGATCTAAATAGTGTCCAGGCTGGATCCACTGCGAAGATTGATATCGATGGACAGAAGGCGGACGGGGCCATTACCAATCTTGCGGAAGCTCCTGATCAGGCTACACGAACCTATAATGCAGAGGTGACGGTTCAAGGTAATGATTTCCGAATTGGTTCAATAGCCAAAGTTGTCATTGACATCGGCAAGGAAGAAGGCGTTTGGATTCCGCTCACAGCCGTTCTCTCCGATGCCGGAGAGGATTATGTATATACGGTTAAAGACGGTAACGCTTTCAAAAGAACGGTCGAAATCCAAAAACAATCGGAAAACCAAATTGGGGTGAAGGGCTTAAATTCAGGAGAGCTTGTGGTTATTAGCGGGATGAAAAACTTGGGCGATGGGGCTAGGGTTGAGACTTTAGAGTAGAAGGGAGGTAAAAAAATGAATCAACTCGTTTTAAAAGCAATCAAAAACAGCAAGATCATGCTATTTTTCACATGCGTTATTGTTGCAGTTGGGGCATATGCCTATTACCTCCTTCCCAAACAGGAAAGTCCGGATGTTTCAGCTCCCGTGGCCATGGTCATAACGGCTTATCCAGGAGCTTCGGCAAGTGATGTCAAAGATCTGGTAACAAAGAAAATTGAAGATAAACTGTCCCAATTGGACGGAGTTGACAAATGTAACGGAATATCAAAGGAAAGCGTGTCAATTGTTGCAGTAGAGTTCAAATTCACGAATAATATCGATCCTGATAAGGCTCTTCAGGATGTCAGAAATGTCGTAGCAGATGTGCAGACTGAATTGCCATCAGGTTGCCTGCAGAGCCAGGTCAATACCAAACTTACGGATACAGCCGGGATGGTAATAAGTCTATCCGGAGAAAATTATACATATGAACAACTGGCATCTTTTGGTGAGCAGTTTAAAGATAAGCTAGCGGACATAGAAGGCGTTTCCAAATTTGAGATTGCGGGTGATCTTAATAAAGAAGTAAAAGTGGATATAAATACCGCCAAACTAAATCAGTTAGGGATTTCAATTAAAAATGTATGTGATATACTGCAAGCTCAGAATATAGAGATTCCCTCTGGAACAATTGATTATAAAGATGGCAGAATTACTGTGTCTACGCCGGGAATTTATAAATCAATAAACGATATAAGCAATATCATATTGATGGGATCGCCTCAAACAGGTATTGTTACCAGGCTGGGTGATGTTGCGGATGTACATATGGGGATTGAGGAAGGCGTTGAAAAATATAAGCAAAATGCTGAAAATGCAGTATTATTGACTGGCTATTTTGAGAAAGGCAAAAATGTAGTCATTATCGGCAAGGACGTGCGCACAGCAATTGATGAGGTGAAGGCGAAGCTTCCGCAGGATTTAAAGATTCAGGAAGTTGTCTACCAGCCTGATGATGTAAGCAAATCTACCAATGAATTTATGTTGCATCTAATCATCGGTATCTTGCTGGTTACTTTAGTGGTTTTTCTGGGAATGGGACTGCGTAATGCCTTGGTGGTGTCAACTGCCATTCCTATTTCGATCTTAATGACCTTTGTGGTGATGTACTTATTGCAGATTCCCATCCATCAGATATCCTTAACTGCTTTGATTGTTGCTCTGGGAATTTTGGTGGATAACGCGATTGTGGTCTGTGATACCATTCAGACAAATCTAAACAATGGTGAGAGTAAGATTGATGCCTCTTTCCTGGGTACCAAGAGATGCATCATCCCTATTTTTACAGCGACGGTTGTCATTGTGGCTGCATTCTTACCATTAATGGGAATGCCGGGACCGGCAGGTAAATTTTTAATCTCTATTCCATTAGTTTTGATTACGTCCATTGTCGCCTCCTATCTAGTGGCTATGTTTATTACCCCCACCATGACAGCACTGGTAGGAAGGCCTGAAGAGATTCAAAACAAAAAAGAAAGCCGTCTGCGGAACTTTTTTGGAAAGTTGTTAGATTTTGGTTTAAATAACAAAAAGGTCACCATTCTGGGTACATTTGCAATGCTAATTCTGGTCTTCGTACTCGTTATGCCGAGGCTTGAGGTTGAGTTCTTCCCTTATGCGGACAAGGATTTATTCTATATTAATATTAATTCCGAGAAGGCAGGAGATATTGATGCGAGCGAAGCAATGGCAGATGATGTGGCAACCTTATTAAAAATGGAACCGGAAATTATTAGTACAACTGAAACAATTGGCAATGGGATGCCAAAGTTCTACGTTGCCATGCCTATGTCATTCCCGTCAAATGACTTTGCCCAAGTGGTATGCAAATTTAACCTGAAAGACGGAAGTGAGCAGCGGTTTAAGGAAAATACAGAGTTGGCAGATCATATTCAGCAATTGATTGATCAGAATATCGTCGGCGGAGACTGCAAGGTGAACCTGCTTGCTTTAGCAAGACCGGCTGATGCCAAGGTCATTCTTAAGGTATCCGGCAATAATCTTGATCGAATCAATGAAGTTTCTAATAATCTTAAAATGGAAATCAAGAAAATCCCCGGCACGACCAATGTACGTGATGATATGCCGAGTAAGACCTACCAGCTGGAAGTAAAGGTGGATGAAGATAAGGCAAGCAGTCTTGGCGTTAGCAAATATGATGTGCAGAGTCAGATCAATATTGCTCTCTACGGTGTGAAAGCTTCTGTTTATCGCAGAAATGGGGAAGAGTATGCTATTCGTGTAAAGAGCGATATTAAGAATGTGGCATTGCTGCAAAATTTAAAGATTAAATCCTCCGTTACTAGTAATAAAATTCCCTTAAGTGAATTTGCAACGGTCGGAGTAAGCAGTAAAACTGATACGATTAAGACTTATCAAAGACAACAAACCATCTCAGTTTTGGTGAATTTGCTTCCAGGCTATAATGCATCAGATATGGAAAATGTCCTTGAAGCCCAGGTTTTACCCAAAGTTGATACGGTTGGTACCAAAATTAAGTTTGAAGGCGAACGTGAAGAGGTCAACCAGAACTTTAGTGCAGTTGGACTTTTATTTATGGTGGCGCTGTTTATCATTTATTTAATCTTGTTTGTACAGTTTAATTCTTTTATCAAGCCATTGGTGATTATGCTCACTATACCTTTATCTTTAATTGGTTCTTTGACCGGTTTGATGCTTTTAGGGGTGCCTTTGTCGATGACTGCATTTTTAGGGATTATTTCGTTGGTAGGTTTAGTTGTGAAGAACGGTATCTTATTAATTGATTACATTGAAGATGCTAGAAAAGAGGGTCTTTCAATTGATGAAGCCTGTAAAGATGGGGTTGCCAAAAGGTACAATGCCATTATCCTTAGTGCACTTACAGTAATATTGGCACTCATCCCGCTATATTTATCAGCAAATCCCTTGTTTTCTCCCATGGCTGTAACACTAATGTGTGGTTTGGCAGTTTCCACTTTCCTAACCATGGTGGTGGTCCCAGTAGTTTACAGTATGATTGAAACTAAATGAAAGAGTTTCTCATATTAGAGCAACTAAAATATTATCTGTTATAGCTATACATAATAGCAAATTTTGTGGTATGATACGAGTAACATACAACTTATAATAATTGAGGAGGTTGCTAGTAGGAATGAGAAAAAGTAAACGTCAATTAATTGCTTGGATAGGTTTTTTGATCTTGGTCCTTGCAGTTGGACTTGTCGGGTGCGGAGCTACGACGACTGAGACGACTAAAGAAGAAAAACCCACGTTAGTTTTAGCTGATCCAGGATGGGACAGCGTTCAATTCAATAATTCGGTCGTTCAATTCATTGCCGAGAAGGGGTATGGCTATAAAACAGAGGTTATCAGTGGATCGACCCCGATTACCTTCGCCGCTTTTATAAAAGGCGATATTGACATTTATTCAGAAATCTGGACGGATAACATTAAGGAAAAATACGACAAAGCGATAAAGGATGGAGCAATCAAGGCCATATCAGTGAACTTTGACGATAATGCTCAAGGGTTGTATGTTCCAACCTATCTAATCAAAGGGAATCCTGCTAAGGGAATTAAGCCGCTCGCACCTGATCTCAAAAGCATTAAAGATCTGCCTAAATATTGGGAACTCTTTAAAGATCAGGAAGTCCCTACAAAAGGCAGAATATATGGTGCGCCTCCAGGTTGGGAAGTCGATAAAATCCTACAAACCAAAATTAAAAATTATGGTTTAGATACAACTTACAATTATTTTAGCCCAGGATCTGACGCAGCGCTTTCGACATCACTGGCTAAAGCGTATGAAGAGGGGAAACCGTGGTTGGGGTATTACTGGGAGCCGACGTGGATCATGGGGAAATATGATATGACTCTACTCACAGATGTACCTTTTGATGAAGCACTGTGGAATGACGGATACAAATGCGAATTTGCCCCAAGCATCGTGACCGTCGGGGTGAGCAAAGGTATGGAGACTAAAGCACCCGATGTCGTCGAATTCTTAAGTCATTATAAAACAAGCAATACCTTACTTAATGAAGCGCTTGCTTATATGCAAGATAACAAAGCAGATGTAGACCAAACGGCTATATGGTTTTTAAAGAATCATACCGACCTTTGGACGCCATGGGTACCGAGTGAAGTTGCTGATAAGGTCAAAGCAGCACTAAAGTAGAGTGAAATGGACAAATGTTTATGTGTTTAACACATGCAACATTTGCCCAATTTCTTTAAAGGGGTAGTGATTATGTTTCCAGATACCCTAAGGATTGAAATTGGAATCTACGCGGATCAGCTTGTCAAATGGTTAATGCATAACTTTCCAGGTTTCTTTGATGCGGTATCTGCCGGGGTACTTTGGTTCATCCTAAAGATGGAAACCTTTATGTTATGGGTCCCTTGGTGGGCCATACTAATCATAATATTCGCCATATCCTGGAAGGTAAAAGAGCTAAAGTCTGCTGTGATCTATACTGCCTTGATCACCCTCATCGGAATGTTCGGGCTATGGGACTCGATGATTCAAACCGTAGCAATAGTGCTAACTTCCGTTGTTATCTCGTTATTACTCGGAATCCCAACTGGAATTATTATGGCCTATTATAAACGATTTAATGATATTATGCGTCTGGTGTTGGATGGAATGCAGACTATGCCGAGTTTTGTTTACTTGATCCCAGCGATGATGCTATTTGGGATGGGGAAAGTTCCAGCGGTCTTTGCAACCATAATTTACGCAATTCCCCCGATCGTCCGTTTAACGGATTTAGGGATACGAAATGTTCCGAAAGAAATGGTAGAAGCGGCGCATTCCTTTGGTTCCTCCAAATGGCAGACTTTAACGAAAGTTCAGCTTCCCCAAGCCTTGCCGACGATTATGACGGGCATCAATCAAACAACGATGATGGCTTTGGCCATGGTAGTGGTTGCCTCAATGATTGGGGCAAAAGGGTTAGGGTACGACGTTTTACAGGCAATCATGCGTATTGATATTGGCAAAGGGTTTGAAGCAGGAATTAGTATTGTCTTTCTGGCAATCATCATCGATAGATTAACCCAATCGGTAGCAGCACGGTTCAAATTTCCAGAGTAGGGGGTTAAAGATGAGTAATGCAGTTAAGGTCAAAGTCGAAAACTTAACCAAAATTTTTGGTCGCAACCCCCATTCAATCTTAACCCAATTAAAAAATGGGGCCTCAAAAGCAAAGATTCTTCAGGATTCGGGGCATACGGTGGGAATCTATGATGTATCCTTTGAGGTGCTTGAAGGGGAAATTTTTGTCATTATGGGTTTGTCAGGGAGTGGGAAATCGACGTTAATACGGTGTCTCAATCTCCTGAATAAGCCTACAGAAGGAAAAATATGGATTCACGATGAAGATATCGTCCAATATGACCATAAGAAGCTCATGGAGTATCGGCAAAGCCGGGCGGCAATGGTGTTTCAACACTTTGGACTTTTCACACATAAAACTGTTTTAAATAATGTGGTTTACGGACTCGAGATTAAAGGAATGCCGGTATTGGAACGAACGGAGATTGCCCAAGCCACGTTGGAAAGCGTTGGGCTTCAAGGCTGGGGAGATAAGTTTCCGAGCCAGTTAAGTGGTGGAATGCAGCAAAGGGTAGGGTTAGCTAGGGCATTGGCTACGAATCCTGATATCCTTCTCATGGATGAACCCTTTAGTGCCCTTGATCCCTTGATCAAACGGGAGATGCAGCAGGAATTGTTAGATATTCAGTCAAAGCTAAAGAAGACAATTATTTTCATTACCCATGATATCAATGAAGCCTTCAAGCTAGGTGATCGGGTTGCTATCATGAAAGATGGAATCATCGAACAAATTGGCACCCCCGATGAGATTTTAGCAGCGCCAAAGAATGATTACATTAAGAGATTCGTTCAAGATATTGACCGCTCGAGAATTCTACAAGCGAAAAATATTATGTTTAAACCCTCAGCTCTAATCTCTTTGAAGGATGGGCTAAAAGTCGCGATTAAGGAGATGGAACAGAGTGGTATATCTAGTATTTTCGTGCTTGACCATGAGCGTCGTCTTAGCGGTCTCATCACGATCGATGATGCGCTTGAGGGGTTAAGAAATAATAAGACGCTGAAGGATATTTTGACACATGATTTCTTTACAACAACCCCAGAGACGTATATGCAAGAACTGATTCCACTTGCGACGGAAACAAAGTATCCAATCGCCGTGGTGGATGAGCAAGAGAAGCTTTTGGGGATTATCGTTAGAGTTACGGTGCTTTCGAATTTGGTGTAAGAAAAAGAACTTTCCGAATTGAGAGGTGTTTAATTGCAACCGCTTAAGCTGCGGTAAGAAATAAAGGGGTAAATATAAACAAATATAGTTGAAAAGATCTCAAATCCTTATATACTAAGGCTTTGAGGGCTTAGGTGCAAAAATAGGTGGGGGTATTGTCTTTTGTGATTTTAAGAGACAATACCTCCACTTATTTTATTGCAGTTTCCGTGCACTTTAATATATACTAAATATAAATGGTGAATAATAACAGCACTGGGCGGCATTGACGGGCTGTAGTATGCGTTGAAACTAAGAATGGGGGATATTGGGATGGGTAAGTTTGCATATAAGAAGGTTGTCAAAAATCCTGCGAAATCAAAGATAAGAAATGCCATTACGAAGGATCAGGGCATGCCCAACAGCGCCCTCCTTGGCATGCTTGGCGGCTCCGTCGATGTTCCTCCGGAAGATTCTCAGAAGCGTATGGACGCACATGGAGAGAGTATACGCTCCCGTATGCCCTCGGCTCCCCGCCCTCAGGCACAGATACCCGCGGCGGAGAGGGAGGCCGACAGGCTTTCCGGTTCTGTGACGTCCGGCACGCCTGACGTAGTGAAATCCGCGATGAGCCGAAAGCTGGGTGCGGATTTTTCCGGTGTACACCTGCATACCGACAGCGCTTCCTCAGCCCGCGCCGTCGCCATGGGCGCCAGGGCTTTTACGGCGGGAAGTGACATATATTTCGGACCCGACGGCTTCGACGCCGGATAAATACTGCCGAAAGGATATGATAAAATGACAGAGGAAAAAAGGCTTAAAGTATTGCTGGATCTCCAGAAGGGCCTGCGGGACGATATGAAATATAAAGTCGAGATAGCAGCGGATGTGAATGGCAATAAGATGATCCGCTGCATCGCTCCGCTCTTTGAGGACGATAAGGGCTATGTTCTTATAGAGATATGTGAGCTCGATTATGACGAGAACTTCGAACTGTTCCAGATATATTCCACTTTGATAATGGAGCCGGGCCCCGGCCTAGACGAGCTCCGCAAGACCGTGAACGCCTGGAACCTCACCTCCACGCTGGGTGCCTACGGCATATACGAGGTGTTAGGCCAGCTTTTCCACAAGTACAATGTGGTAGTGGGCGTGGACGACGACGTCGACGTGGTCGTCGGGCAGGTATTTGCCGTCCTGTATACCGTTATGAACGAGATGGGGAGCAAGCTTGCCGACGCCATAAACATCTCAAACGGGAAGCTGAGCTTCGCCGACATTTCGAAGTGAGCGGGAGCGTAAGGTAAGCAGTATAAATTAACCGGAACTGAAACGCCCCCTGCCGTTTGGCTGGGGGCGCACCTTATTGTGTGCTCCCGTGGGGCTGTCACCTCTGTTGGTTCAGCGGTTGTTAAGGATGTATATGAGGGCCGAAAAAGAGAAGCTGTTTTGGCCGGGGAGTTTGCTAAGTATGTCTTAATGCTTTATAGTTGGAGTGCCCTTGACAATGTTAAAGCAACTGGAATATGATGCATATAGGTTAAAGCATTTGGATATAGTTTGAAATATTGTTAACAACCATGATAAGGATAGTAATAAAGGACTTGGGTTTTAGAGACATAATCCTCGGCTGAAAGATTATGACGAAGGTTTTTTATGAAGATCACCTTGGAGTTGAGCGGCTGAAATAATCTGAGCTGTTCCGTAGACATACGTTACATGTATTAAGCGATTAATGGATTGTTTATTTAAGCTATCTATTAATAACTAGGGTGGTACCGCGGATAATCCGTCCCTAAGTCATTGACTTAGGGACTTTTTGATGTTATTTACACGATATTGGAACCCAACATGAAAGGAAGATGAGTATGTCTAACTTCAAACCGCTAATGGATCTACCCGTAGCAAAAAAAGAAAGTGTAATAGCCGATTACTGGAACGATCATAAGATACTAGATAAAAGTATCCAAACTAGGGAAGGTAAAACACCCTTCGTATTCTATGAAGGCCCCCCCACGGCCAACGGCAAACCGGGAATACACCACGTCATAGCCAGAACTTTAAAGGATTCAGTTTGCCGATACAAAACCATGCAGGGCTTTCAGGTCAAGCGTAAAGCTGGATGGGATACTCATGGTCTTCCTGTGGAAATCGAAGTAGAGAAAC
This sequence comes from Desulfosporosinus sp. BRH_c37, assembly GCA_001516045.1. Classification (GTDB taxonomy): domain Bacteria; phylum Bacillota; class Desulfitobacteriia; order Desulfitobacteriales; family Desulfitobacteriaceae; genus Desulfosporosinus. The sequence continues at coordinate 23,468 of LOEW01000226.1, read as the reverse complement.
AACTTAAACTTACCAACAAGCAGGAAATTGAAGCCTATGGAATTGCGGAGTTCAATCAGAAATGTCGGGAGTCAGTGTTCAGCTATGAGAAGCAATGGCGCGATATGACGAAACGTATGGGATATTCAATCGATTTGGACCATCCGTATGTCACGCTCGATAATAATTATATTGAGAGCGTCTGGTGGATACTTGATCAGTTTTTCAAAAAAAGTTTGATCTATGAAGGACACAAAATCCTGCCCTATTGTTCACGCTGTGGAACTGGGTTAGCCTCCCATGAAGTAGCCCAGGGTTATAAATTAGTAAAGACTAACACCGTCTTCGTAAAGTTTAAACGAAAAGATGCTGAAGAGTTTTTTCTGGTCTGGACGACGACGCCCTGGACGCTTCCTTCGAACGTGGCACTGACTGTCAATCCTCAAGAAGTCTATCTGAGAGTGAGGCAAAATGAGGAGATTTATTATGTTTCCAAGACTTTATCCCATAGAGTGTTGGGAGAAGAGTTTGAAGTTCTGGAAGAAATCAAGGGAAAAGATCTTGAGTTCGTAGAATATGAGCAGTTAATTCCGTTTGTAAAAGCGGATAAGAAGGCCTTCTTTGTTACGGTCGGCGATTATGTAACGACAGAGGATGGTACGGGAATTGTCCATACTGCCCCAGCCTTTGGGGAGGATGATTATAATACGGGGCGCAGGTATAATTTGCCGGTACTTCAGCCCGTCGATGAAACCGGAAAATTTGTGACTACACCATGGGAAGGTAGCTTTGTCATGGATGCGGATCTCGATATCATTAAGTGGCTGCACGGGCAAGGCAAACTATTTAAGAAAGAAAAAATGGAGCATAACTATCCTCACTGTTGGAGATGTCAGACCCCACTTCTTTATTATGCCAAACCCAGTTGGTACATCGAAGTTACAAAATTCAAAGATAAATTAGTTGAGAACAACAACCAAGTTGAGTGGTATCCTGATTTTGTCGGAGAAAAAAGGTTTGGCAACTGGTTGGAAAACGCCAATGACTGGGCCTTGTCCAGAAGTCGATATTGGGGAACGCCGCTTAATATCTGGAGATGTGATTGCGGACACACCACATCGATCGGCTCTCGAAAAGAGCTGGTAGAAAACGCGGTGGAAACGCTGGATGAAACAACAATTGAATTGCACCGGCCTTTTGTGGATGAAATTCACATTAAATGCGCAAAATGTGGTGCCATAATGACCAGGGTTAAAGATGTGATTGATTGTTGGTTTGACAGTGGCTCCATGCCTTTTGCTCAGCATCACTATCCGTTTGAAAATAGCGAGAACTTTGATCAGCTCTTTCCCGCCGACTACATCTGTGAGGGTATTGATCAGACCAGAGGCTGGTTCTATTCTCTGCTTGTGATCTCAACCTTTATCAAGGGAGTGGCTCCCTATAAACGAGTCCTGGTTAATGATCTGGTCTTAGACAAAGATGGACAGAAGATGTCTAAGTCCAAAGGAAATACAGTCAATCCCTTTGAATTGTTTGATCAGTATGGAGCGGATGCTTTAAGATGGTATTTACTCCACGTTTCTCCAGCTTGGAGCCCAACGAAATTTGATATCGAAGGGATCAAGGAAGTACAGAGTAAATTTTTCAGTACGATGAGAAATGTGTATGCTTTCTTTTCCTTGTATGCCGAAACGGATAAGCTTGACCCACGAGACTTCTTTATTGACTACCAGGATCGACCTGAGCTTGATCAATGGGTCTTATCAAAATATAACAGCCTTCTAAAAGGCGTCGAGTCAGATATGAGTGCCTTTGATCTGACCAAAGCAGTTAGAAAGATTACTGTGTTTGTTAATGAGGATTTTTCGAACTGGTATATAAGACGTTCGCGCAGACGCTTCTGGGCTTCAGAGCTTACGGATGATAAGAAAGCCGTCAACAATACGACCTATGAAATACTTGTGGGACTATCCAAGCTGGTGGCCCCCTTTGCGCCCTATATTTCCGAAGAACTCTATCGAAGTTTGACAGATGAACTATCCGTCCACCTGGCGGATTACCCTGTCGCCAATTTACTGCTGATCGATGGCGAGTTGGAAACTAGAATGGATCTGGTCAGAAATCTAGTGGGTCTAGGCAGAGCAGCAAGAGAACAGGTCAGAATTAAGGTGCGACAACCAATCCAACAGATCTTGATTGACGGTAAATATGAGCAACTGATTAACTACATGCTTCCGTTAATCAAAGAGGAACTTAATGTTAAGGCGGTTGTATTTGCCAAGGATCTGAGCCAGTATATGAACTTCAGTTTAAAGCCTAACTTTAAAGTGGCAGGGTCTATCTTTGGATCCAAAATAAAATCCTTAGCCAAGGCGCTGACAACCCTTGACGCTTCTTCCGTTGTGCCTAGATTAGAAGCTGGGGAAACAATTTCTGTCGAGTTGGAGGGTGAACTTGTAGACCTGGTTAAGGACTATGTCATCACTACGATCGCGGCTAAAGAAGGTTTCACAATGACCGTGGAGGATAATTTATTTGTAATCCTAGATACAACGCTTACCAAAGAGCTAATCGATGAAGGGTATGCACGGGAATTTGTCTCCAAGGTACAGCAAATGAGAAAATCTAATGACTATGAAATGATGGACAGAATCAAAATATACTATGATGGCGATGAGGAAATTGCTGAGTCTGTGAAACTTTATGAAGACTATGTTAAACAAGAGACTCTAGCAAACAATATTGAGAGAATTAAGGATACTAGTTTGGAAAAGCAGAATCTTAATGGTCATGAGACGGGCTTGAAGCTGGAGAAATTGTAGGAGTGTACCAGAGTTAGGCAGGGGAGCTTGAGGGGGAAAGCGATAGCAAAGCATCGTTCCAAACACCATCACTATTCGTAGATTTAACCAATAATTTGTATTTACCCGGCTTAAGATTAGTATAAGTCACCGATTTAATACCAGATGTGTCGATAAAGTCTTTATCGTAACCGTCCAACTTATAGGCGTATTGGATTTTTTGAGCATTATTTCAATTTGGTATATGTTCTTAATTTCTTTTTATTGGATTTTTGACACTCACAAATAACTAGATATAATATTATTGGTTGCAATAAGTGTTCCACAGTATTATAAAGTAGTGATTAGTCTTTATGTTAGCTGCAGCACAAGCAGTGATTAAGAATCGGTAGTACTAGTTAAAATTCGAGGCAAGAACCTGTGTATTCGAGCTGAGTTCTTGCTTTTTTCATGTTGATCAACCGAATCACATAAATATGACTATACCTTGTGTTAAAATAAAAAAAACTGGATGAAGGGGGGGTTAAGATGAGTGAGGTTCTAAACATCCGGGAGCGGACTGAAAAGGAGGAAGAAGAACGCCTTTCTCGATATGCTGCAAAAAGCAGGGCGGCCATGCGCGAGCGAATTGAGGAAGAGTGCCCGATTCGCACAAAATTTCAAAGGGATCGTGATCGGATTTTACACAGTAAACCGTTTCGTCGCCTTAAACATAAGACTCAGGTTTATATAGCTCCTACAGGAGATCATTACCGAACTCGTATGACACATAGTTTGGAAGTTTCCCAAATATGCCGAACGATCGCTCGAGGTCTACAATTAAATGAGGATCTCATCGAAGCGATTTCGTTAGGGCATGATGTTGGGCATACCCCTTTTGGACATGTCGGGGAAGAGGCTCTACGGCTCATCATCTCTCACTTTGAACATAATGAGCAGTCGATACGTATTTTAAAGGTTCTGGCCCTTGAGGGTCAGGGATTGAATCTTACCAAGCCTGTGCTCGATGGGATATTACATCACACTGGAGAAGTCATTCCGGTTACCCTCGAGGGACAGATTGTGAAAACAGGAGACCGGATTGCATATCTTTGTCATGATTATGATGATGCCCTGCGGGCTGGTCTTCTTATCAGAAATGACTTGCCTGAGGCAGTAAAGCGGACTCTCGGAGAGAGGCCGAGCGATATGATTACAACTATGGTGGTCGACATGATTGAAGCCTCTATTGGGCAAAACTGCATTCGTCAGTCAGTCATTATCCAAGGAGCAATGCAGGAATTCCGGCAATTTATGTTTGACAGGGTATACAACAGCTCAACCTTACGCGAAGAGCGTCGAAAAGGGCAATACATTATTCAGGCCCTTTTTGATTATTATTCACGGGATACCTCCAAGCTCCCTGAGAACTTTTTAATTTGGGCTGGCGGGGACAAAACCCAAGCGGTCGTTGATTATATATCCGGGCTGACGGACAATTATGCTATTGATCTGTTTGAAAGATTGTTTATTCCTCGTTAGGGAGGGCCCGCAAGACACGTCCTTGGCCATGCGATCGTCGTGCCAAACTAGGGCTTTTATCCTTGATGCAAGAGGGCAGGGTGTCCGGCCAAAGCGACATCCTTGTCGCATGGCCGGCGGAACACATCCTTGTGTTCCGCCCTGCCTATGAAAGCGGATTAAAGCCAAGTTCGGCTACGACGACCGCAAAGGCGTCGGACCGTGTGATTGCGGACCCTCTTGGGCAGGAAATACGTGGGGTGAACTGGGGGATGCCTCTTGGGTGCATTTCATGACGCAATTTCTCTCTCCGTGCTTCCTTAGCCAAGAAACTTCCTCTAGCTTGGGTCGCTGGGGGTTGGAACGGTGGAGGGAGTGCTTGGGGGTTGTTTGCGTCTATAACGCAAAAGCGTGGCATCTGGGCATCACGATAAGGATGGCGATGATCCCTTCTCGCCATACGACAAAGGTGGTTGAGAGCTTAGCTCTCAACCACCTTTGTCTCCTGCTTTTTGACGCAAATGCAAGTCCAAGAACCGTCCCCAAAACATGCACAAATCGTTCCTAATTCCCCTTGACCTAAGCCAGAGGAAGTTTCTTAGCTTAGAGAGCACGGAGAGAGGAATTGCGTCAATGAGCGCAGGCGATAAGGCGTGAAGAAACGCATTGGTCGCACATGCAGAACAACCCAGAGGTTATGCGTTTTAGCCTTTGAGACAAGCGAATAGCGATGAAACGTGTGCGACCGTGCTAAGAAACTTCCTCACTATTTGGTGCTAATTAAACTCTTATTACTCTTAAGCGGCGAACTAGTATCAAGGTGTCCGAGTATCCCGTCATGTTTTTTCCCGTTCAAAAGAAATTGTACGCTATGAACGTTCGGAAGAGTGGTTAACGTGTTCACTATACTGTACATCGTCATTTGTTCAGCAGCGGAGCCTCCGCCAAAGTTCTTTTGGAAGTCTGTGGAAAGATCAATGGTTGCTATGCCGTCTGTGCTAACGGTCGCGTCGAGTAGAGTCGTCCCCGGAGGAAGTGGTTTTTCCAATCCAGAAGGAGGATTTGCCAGTTCAATAAACATCGTTTTGATCACTTCCTGGTCCTTTACAACCACTGTTCGTTCCGTGGCTACTAATCCACTTGCATCTGCATTAGGGAAGTAAAGGGTCAATTTTAGGGACTGCTGGGTCGAGCTCGAGGGAGTGACTGGCGCTGGAGGAGCCGGAGTAGTTTCGGGAGCTTTCGTTGTAGTATCGTTAGTTGATTTAACTGTGGATTTGGTTAAATTACATCCTGCCAGAACAATTCCAGCAAGTAGTATTGTAACAATCGTGAAAAGTAGAGTTTTAAACATATGTCTGGACATAATATATCCACCTTCCTCTTTACTTTCTATGAATTTGTACAATCTGCTTCATTTCAGCGTGATGCGGATTTTGTTTATATATTAACATGATTTCCAAGTAGGGGAAAGGGTTTAAAGAAAAGGAAGAGTCCCTTCTCGCCATCCTGCAAGAAGGTTAATCCGTGCGAAGACAGTGTCTGCAAGAAGGTTAATCCGTGCGAAAACAGTGTTTTCGTGGGCTACAGGGACACTCGGCCTAATCCACACTGCAGGAGTATGCGTAATGAGTTGCAGTGTGGCGATAAGCTCGTCCGCTTATCGTCATGGCCAGCGCTTGGTGCTAGCCAAGTTTCTTTTGGGTGTGAAGTATTGTTGTATTATAAATAAATGTCGAAGAAAGGAGGTATTATCACCTAAAAAGGAGAATAAAATAGTGTTTAGAAGAGTATTTGAATTCTTTCTAAAAGTAATTCCGGATAGGAAGACTAAAAAAGAGGATTCCGTGAATTTTCGGCGAAGAATTGTATAAGTGAAGGGTTGACAAACCAAATTAAATGTGGGAAACCCCGAAGGGCGTAAGAGCGTGGAAAATAGAATTTATGACGAATTAATCCCGGAAGAGACTATCGAGGAAGTGCGTTTGCGCACGGACATCGTTGAAGTTATTTCCGAATACGTCAGCTTGCTGCGTAAGGGGAAAAATTATTGGGGACTGTGTCCTTTCCATTCGGAAAAGACGCCTAGTTTTACTGTGACCCCTGAAAAACAAATGTTTTATTGTTTCGGATGTAATGTTGGAGGGAACATCTTTTCTTTTGTCATGAAGAAGGAAAATTGGTCTTTTGTTGAGAGCGTTCACAATTTGGCGCGCCGATATGGCGTGTCTCTTCCTGAGAAGGAACAATCTCCCCGTGAACGGGAAGAAAACCGGCTTCGCCGACGTTTTGAAGAAATTCACGAATGGGCTGCCAGCTACTTTCATGACCTTCTATTGAGATTGCCTGAAGGAGAACCCGGACGAGTATACTTTGCTAAGCGCGGGGTTGACCTTGATACTATGAAAAGTTTTCGTTTAGGTTATGCTCCGGAGCGCTGGGATGGATTATTGGACTATATGCAAGAACGGGGCGTACGGCCGCATGAATTAGCCGAGGCAGGCCTAGCCGTTGAAAAGGAAACGCTAACTAAAGACGGACTACAATATTATGATCGTTTTCGTAACCGCGTCCTTTTTAGCATACTCGACCGGCGAAAACATCCAATTGCCTTTGGTGGCCGAGTGCTGGATGATTCAATTCCTAAGTATCTGAATTCTCCGGAGAGTGCTTTCTTTAATAAGGGGCATCATCTTTATGGAATGCATCGTGCCCATCAAGGTATTCGTGAAGAAGGATATGCGCTCTTGGTTGAGGGTTATATGGATGTCATTGCACTACAAAATGCCGGGTTTCCGAATGCGGTAGCGTCCTTGGGGACAGCTTTAACAAAGGATCAGGCAAAGCTTTTGAGACGGTATACTGTACGTGTTGTCCTTCTTTATGATTCGGACGGGGCGGGAATTCAAGCAGCATTTCGAGGGGGAGAAATTCTCCGCGACGCTGGGATTCGGGTCGATGTTTTAACTTTAAATGGAGCAAAGGATCCGGATGAGTTCTTGAAAAGTTTTGGCGTGGAGGAGTTTAAAAAAGCCCTGAGCAAGGTTTTGACCTTTGTGGAGTTTAAATATCGGACATTAGTTCGTGAAAAGCCACCACAGAACATTCCAGAAAAGGCAGAACTGGTGATTAAACTTGCAAGGGACATTTTGAAAGTTACAAGTCCGGTTGAAAGGGAAGGGTATGAACGCTTTTTGAGCTTAGAACTCGGCCTTACTTTAGAGGCGGTACAACGCGAGATTGCAAGCCAGGAACCTAAAAAACCTAAAAAAGAGCGTGTACAGGAATATTCTCAACAAAAACAGGTTAGTTCTATAAAAAATAGAGATAATATTACTGATGCCATAATATGTAAGGATAATAGCGGACCTCCTCTTCCAACCGTCTATTTAGGGGTTTATCAAGCTGAGCGCTTACTTTTGCGCATACTTTTAGAAGATATTTCACATTTGCCTAAAATTAAGACAATGCTTGGAGAATTTTTTTGGAAAGTCCCTGTCCATCAACAAATTTTTAATTATCTCAAACAGGATGGCGTATTGCCGGCGCATTGTGACGAAACAGTTCAAAGCCGATTGGCAAGCTTACTCCTGGAAGAGTTAGATATATCTCAAACTGAGCGACTTTTAAACGATTGCATCAAGGGAATTCTTTCTACTCAAGCTGAGGAAAGAGTTGAAGATCTCCAAGTGCGCATGGCAACTTTAGAAAAATCCGGTGACATGGCAGGGGCCATGGCTCTGTTGAAAGAGATAGGAGAGCGGTTAAAACGTGGCGAATAGTAAGGTTCAAGACTCTCAAAAGAATGATCTGAGGGAAGGTGGGGGACAGATGAACGAACAGCAAAAAATGGACAGCGTCCAAGCCCTCATTCAGAAAGGCAAAAAGAAAGGATCCATAACCTACCGAGAGATTATGGATGCTCTCCAAGGGATTGATCTTTCCGCGGATCAAATTGACGATGTCTACCAACAATTTGGCCGTATGGGAATAGATGTAGTACCAGAGCCAGGAGATATTGATCTTGAGGTTCTAAAAAAGGCCAAGGAAGACGAGGAGGAAATTCCAGAGGATTCGGATGACGATGTAGAGGAAGAGGCGGAAGTGGAAGTGGATTTATCCGTTCCTGAAGGCGTGGGAATAGATGATCCGGTCCGAATGTATCTGAAAGAAATTGGACGAGTTCCTCTGCTTTCGGCCGAGGAAGAAATACAATTGGCGAAACGTATGGAGGATGGCGATGAAGAAGCTAAGCGCCGACTAGCTGAAGCCAATTTGCGACTCGTAGTTAGTATTGCGAAACGTTATGTTGGAAGGGGTATGCTTTTCCTTGATCTGATTCAGGAAGGCAATCTTGGGCTGATTAAGGCAGTAGAAAAATTTGATTATATCAAAGGCTTTAAGTTTAGCACCTATGCCACATGGTGGATCCGTCAAGCCATTACCCGTGCCATTGCTGATCAGGCTCGAACGATCCGGATTCCAGTGCATATGGTAGAAACGATTAACAAGTTGATCCGCGTTTCACGGCAACTCTTGCAGGAATTGGGGAGGGAACCAGCGCCGGAAGAGATCGCCAAAGTAATGGATATTCCGGTAGAACGTGTACGTGAAATCATGAAGATTGCCCAAGAGCCGGTCTCACTAGAGACGCCCATCGGGGAAGAGGAAGACTCCCATTTGGGAGATTTTATCCCGGACGAGGATGCTCCGGCTCCGGCGGAGGCCGCTTCGTTTATCCTCTTAAAAGAGCAATTGGAAGAGGTTCTGGAGACATTAACTCCACGTGAAGAGAAAGTGCTTAGGTTGCGCTTTGGACTGGATGATGGTCGCACACGAACATTGGAAGAAGTCGGACAAGAATTCGGAGTTACTCGAGAACGAATTCGGCAGATTGAGGCTAAGGCATTACGAAAATTACGCCATCCAAGCCGTAGTAAAAAGCTTAAGGATTACTTGGAATAAGCACCTAAATGCGAAGTTCGATGTTCGAAGCTCGAGGCTCGAAAGAAGTTACCGAAGTCCGCTCAGGGTATTTAATAAGAATAATTTTTATATAAAGGCTTGACTAAAGGGTCTGAATTGCGTATAATAACCCGTGCAAAGGACATTCCTCGATAGCTCAATGGTGGAGCAACCGGCTGTTAACCGGTAGGTTGTAGGTTCGAGTCCTACTCGGGGAGCCATTTTAATCCGGGCCCATAGCTCAGCGGTAGAGCCCCCCGCTCATAACGGGTTGGTCCTTGGTTCGAATCCAAGTGGGCCCACCATTTCGAAGTTCGAGGTTCGACATTCGAAGTTCGAAACGGTGGAAGAGATTCAGAAGTTGGAACGGTGGATTACATTGAAATCGATAGTTACCACACGTACAACTTTAAATAGTATTTTATTCATTTCGTGCATCGAGCATTGAGCCTCGTGCATCGAAGCTGGGGCGATTAGCTCAGCGGTAGAGCGCATCCTTCACACGGATGAGGCCACTGGTTCGAGACCAGTATCGCCCACCAAATCAAGATATATTTTAGTTGTACGTAAAATACTCAACCTCTATAAAAGGGTGAGTATTTTTTATTGTTAATGTAGTTGTCCTTTAGGGGAAGCACCTAACGCCATGACTTACATCCACAAGCATCAGAATAGCCTTCTAAGGAAGTTTAAGTATGGTAGTGGAATTTTGTCTGTGAAGATTGTTCTGAATAGCTCATAGGCGTTGATAACTCCTTTCATACGTTCCTGACAGGGTAGCAGCAAAAGGCTTAAAAAGTTTTTGATCGTATACAGTAATAAAGTCTGCATTAACTACAAAAAGTGCCTAATTAATCACATATTGAAGAATTTCCTTAGTATTTAGACTATTTTATAATTTTAGAAAAGCAATTGCGACAAAGAAATACTATTACTTATGATAGAATATGAAACACTAAGAGGAGGTAAAATAATGAAAAAAATTCTACTATCTTTATCCTTATCCTTTATCCTAATATTTACAATCATTATACCAACCCTTGCTAACACATCTCCCACAACTAATAGGCTAGCAGGTTATGATCGTTACGAAACGGCATCACAAATTGCTAAATCTGGATGGTCACAGTCAGATTATTCCATTCTTGCTTATGGTGAAAATTATCCCGATGCGCTTGCCTCTGCCCCATTGGCTAAAAAATATAATGCTCCAATTTTATTAACCACTTCCAATATCTTACCTTCAACAACAAAACAAACTTTAACTTCTTTGAAAGTTAAGAATGTATTTATTATTGGCGGTACTGGAGTAATATCTTCTTCGATAGATTCTGAACTACAATCAATGGGAATAATTGTTACTCGTATCTTCGGTCAGGATAAATACGATACAGCAATCAAAGTAGCTGAACAGTTAGCCATTCCTTCGGCGGTATTTGTTTGTACAGGTGAAGATTATCCAGATGCGTTATCAGTTGCACCAATTGCATCAATGAAACAATTACCAATTATATTAGTGTCTAGAGACTCAGTACCTGATTCAGTTAAATCATATTTATCATCGAACAACATTACTAAAACCTACGTAATTGGCTATTCGGATATTGTTAGTGATAATGTTTGTAATCAATTACCAAATCCAGAAAGGATTGTTGGTGGGGATAAATATGCGAGGAATATTGCAGTAAATCAAAAATTTAATAATGAATTCAAATCAGATAGTATTTGTGTAGCAACTGGAGAAGGCTTTGCTGACGCTTTGACTGGTACGGCTTATAGTGCCAAAATTTCAGAACCAATTATTTTAATTAACAATGATTCTCCTCTTAACACAAAAAGCTATTACCAAAAAAGATTGGACAATGCAAGTAATGTTTATGTATTTGGAGGAACAGGGATAATTTCAGATACAGTGATACAAAATTTAAACATGGGCGATACCGTTTTACCAGTAACTGAACAAAAAGGGTCTGAAGATTTAGGGGATACTGTTACACCAATAAGTGAAGAAAAGGGATCGCTATTTAAAGGCGTGATCGCTTCTACAAAACAGCAATTTTTAAAGGCGTATGAAAGAAAAATTGCGGACGCAGATGAATTAATTTCTTTTGCCAATCACCTTTCTAAAGGAAAGAATGCTATTTCAGCGTGGGATTGGACTTTCGATAATGATGAAATTGTAGATAATACCTTCTCTAAAGATCGAATTTTAGCAGATGGTAATTATATTCTATTTCAGACGAAAATAGATGCAGACAATCAAACAAATAAACTAATTCGTTATAATATCAATACAGATTTATTGGAAACTATAGAAGGTAGATCAATAATTTTCGGGTCAATTGATCAGATGGATAAAATTCAAAATGATAATATTCTGGAGGATGACTTTGGGCAAACTGTAAGCAAAACTGAGTTCATGGATACACTTAATATAAAAGTCTTACTCAGAAATGATAAATTCGTGCTTGCAGGTCCAACAATGTCTGATATAAATGTAAATTTGGATGATTCAAATGTAAATACGGATAATACAAATGAATCCACTGGGTCTGACGAATCCAACTACAAGGTAGGTCAAACTTATAGTCTTTATTGTGCTGCAGCTTATGGCACCCTAACATGGTCTTCTAGTAATACTGATACTGTTAGCATAATAAACACTAATGGACAGTATTGTACTATTAAATGTTTGAAAGAAGGAACAGTTACAATAATCGCATATGTTCATAGTTCTGAACTTTTATATGATCCTGTACTGAAAATTTTTATAAGACAGCCCAAGATAGAAGACTATGTTCACTATGATCTTAACATTCGCAATTGAAAGATTTAAATAGTAAAGACCTCCCTAATCGGAGGTCTTTACTATTATCCAGAAACATGGTTAATGCGACAAGGATCACTTACCGCATTCACTGCTTCAAGGGAGTCATCTTATGTCGGCAAGTTCATGATTATAGGTCGCATTGTTATGGGAATGACAAATTCGATTTTGCAAAATTGAAAAGGAGAATTCTGTATCGTATTTGTTAATTTTGTCTAATATGAAATAAGAAACAAGTAATAAGCATCCTTGTTTCATTATAATTTACAAAACGAAATAAAAGTGCTATTCTGTGGGTTAAAGGCTATTACCATAATAAGGCTTACGATATTCTTCATATAAAATACATAGAAAGGCAACAAGTATAGACTACTATTAATACTATAATCGCCCATAAAAAAATGGAGAAGGAGTTATACTTAAAATGAAATTGATTATCCTTTTATTATTAATCGGCATGATTCCTTCATTATTAAGGATGTTTCCGTCTGTTGACGAATCCTCCGACTAATTGAAGTTACGCTGATCACTTATTGCACAAGGTGACACTTCGTTTTATATTCTGTCACTTGTTCACTCTTAAATTCGTTTTCTGGACATAATAGTTATAATTATGTATTTCGTGTTAATGAGGTGAACTATGTCTTTGTCAGTTACAATGGGTCCTCGCCTGCAAACGGTCGCATCGTATGTTCCAAATGGTGTAAATCTTGGAGACATCGGGACAGATCATGCTTATTTGCCCATAGCCCTTTATGAGACTCAACGAATATCAAAAGCAGTCGCTATTGACGTTCATGAAGGTCCATATCAATCTGCCTTGACTGCCGTTAAAGCTCGGCATTTAGAAGCAGTTATTGATGTGCGGCTTGGGGATGGCTTAATGCCGCTCGAGTCTGGGGAAGTCAATGTCTTAACGCTTGCGGGGATGGGTGGAAGAACCATGCTAGACATCCTCTCCGCTAGACCGGACGTTTTAGAGTCTGTGCATGATCTTATCCTGCAACCCCAAGGTGCAGAGAGCGCCGTACGATTGGCAATGTTAGGTGACGGGTGGCGGCTTAAGGCTGAAAGATTAGTTGAAGAGGATGATCGAATCTATGTGGTTATGGCATATTCTAAGGACGATGGCTGGGACGGTGCCGAGCTTCAAACGATTCAGCGCAGTTGGATTCAACGTTTATACCCCCTCCTTGAGAATGGGAGTATCTTAGCTGCAGAGTTTCAAAGCCTTGTACAAAAACTGGTTTGGCATTTTGGGCCGCTAATCTTGGATGAACGAACGGACCTCTTGTCACGATATATGAATGAATACAAGAGCATGCTTGCAAGGCGAATGGAACAAATGAAAAAGTCGAACAACACTGAGATTATTGCCAAAATCAGAGAAGTATCTGAGGAATTGGCTTTGGTGGAGGGATTGCGAATATGGCAGTAACAACGGAATTGGTTGCTCAGGTCATAGAAAAGATAGCTCCCAAATCCTGGGCAGAGGATTGGGACAATGTCGGGTTGCTCGTCGGGAGTGGCTCCACCCCAATTGAGCGTATCCTGATTACTTTAGATGGAACTTTGGAGGTCGTCGAAGAAGCGAAAGCTTATGGTGCACAGCTTATCGTTGCGCATCACCCCATAATTTTTCGTCCTCTTAAAAATTTGAGAGCAGATAATGCCGCGGCTCAGATCCCACTGCGACTTTTGCAACACAAGATCGGCTATTACACGGCCCATACGAATTTGGACCAGTCTACATTTTCATCGAGTCGAACGCTTGGTGAGGTCCTCGAATTGAAGGAAATGAAAATATTGGAGGAGCCTGCGCATGACCTCATACCGCTTCTTAATAGTGGAGAGAAGCGAGGGTATGGGGTAAGTGGGTATCTACCTAATCCTAGAAAGTTAGGGGATATCTGGAGGGAATTCTTAGGCTGTTTATATCAGCCGGGAGTCTATGCACAGCCCTATGATTTGGGTGGAGTTCGCCTAGCGGGTTCGCCAGAGAAGCTTGTGCGAAAGGTTGCCATCGTAAATGGGAGCGGAGCACGCTTTGTGCAGAAAGCGTTGTTTAAAGGAGCCGATCTTCTCATTACTGGTGACGTCGACCACCATGCCGCCCTGGACGCTCTGGAAGGAGGTATGGCCTTAGGTGACCTCGGGCATTTTCTTAGTGAGGCCCCCATGCTTCATACAATGTATCAATATCTATCTGCAGAAAAGTCTCTTCAGGGTATTGAGATTCGAGTGAGTTCTAAAAATCATTCGCCTTGGTTATGATTTTCGAGTCATAGCCAGCAGACAACACCAGTATAGCTTGTGAAAGTAAATATTACCACTTGACATGGGTCGCTGGATATTGTACTATTATGTTCAAGGAATAGTCTGAATAATTGGTTATCTTCACTGAAGTTATAAAGCTTATATAATAATTTTATAAAGCTTATATAATAATTTTATAAAGCTTATATAGAAGAATTTTAATCTTTAGATTTATTTAAAACACTAGAAAGGAGCTCGATAAGACTATGATTATGAACCGAATTGATCACTTACGTAAAGAACGCGAAAAAGTCTTAACAAATTTAGCAGAGAATAATGGTAACCGTGCGAAATGGCTAACTGTACTAATGGACATTGATGATGAGATGGAGGAAATACTAAAAAAATAAGCTTTAAACCAATTGGGTAAAATTATCCATTTGACCAACACTCGTTTTTCTAGTAAGATGACTTAGCGAAGCCAATCAGATGATCGCGGGGGTAAGGACCGAAAGGTCGCCTCTGAGGAAAGTCCGAGCTCCACAGGGCAAGGTGCTGGGTAACACCCAGTGGGGGGAACCCCAAGGAAAGTGCAACAGAGAGATACCGCCGATAACGGAGGTCAGTTGTCAGAGGCCGGAGGTCAGAATAAGTTCGTTCTAATCCGATTTCTGGCTTCCGACGACTGACTTCCGAGTAGGTAAGGGTGGAAAGGCGAGGTAAGAGCTCACCGGCAGCTAGGTGACTGGCTGGCCATGTAAACCCCACCTGGAGCAAGACTGAATAGGGGAACTATGAACGGCCCGTTTTTGTTCCCGGGTAAGGTCGCTAGAGGCCGTCGGTAACGGCGGTTCGAGATAGATGATCATCACCTCCATATGGAGGAACAGAACTCGGCTTATAGATTGACTTCGCGTACTTATGGGAAACCGGAGGGTGCATATTTTTTAACTTCACTGTTTCCCTTCAAAGATCGGTTCTTCTTTATCCATAAGACAAGCTAACGACTCCACCCCAGTAAATTCAGGGGTTGGAGTCGTTGGCTTAATATAAGGTATAAATTTGCATTGGTGAGAGAAAACTAAAGTATCATCTAGAGAGCAGAGGGGGTACGGGTTGACGATTTTAAATTCGAGGAGTTCTGATTTATGACTCTAATTACGGAGGCGCGTCCTTTCGCCGTCGCCTTATTCTCTATAGTCCTAGGTGCTACCGGACAATTTCTATTTCGACTGGGAATGCTTCATTACGGAAAGGTCACAGTTACGGGGATCTGGGGACAACTCGGGTCGATCATTTTTACTCCAGCAATTTTCTTTGGTTTTTCGTGCTTCGGGGTTAGTTCCATTCTTTGGCTTGTTGTAATATCACGCTGGGAGCTTAGCTATGCCTATCCGCTTGTTGCACTGGGATATGTGATGGCAATATTTTATGGAACGTTTCTACTTCGTGAAACTCTTACCCTACCTAAAATCGTAGGAAGTGTGCTGATCTTAGCGGGAATAAGTGTTTTGGGGTTATGGGGACAATCTTAAAGAAAAGGAGAAAAATATTTAGATAGTTTTCAAAAACTTTATCCACCATATAGAGTTGCAACGCTTTAATGAATAAGATATGATAGTCTAAAGTAGAAGCGCTAGTCATTGCTAGTGATTTGTACACTCTTAAGCTACAACTGAATAACGTTTCCAATGGGCCACTCAATATCTTTTTTGGAGTCATAAAGACAAGAAAAAGGGGCGTGTGTTGGATGAAATTAAAGGACTTCGGGCGAGGCGCGCGGATTGAATTATCTAAAATGGCCAAACTACTCGGAATGAAGTTTATCGGTTATAATCCACAGGCTCAACAGGTATCGTTGGAGGTTAAAGGTAAAGGGGTTACTTATCCCTTAGAAGAGTTTATACAACAGTATGAAAGAGTGTGTACGACAACTTAAACTAAACTCGAAACATATTTATATATTGGAATAGAATGTCAAGGGGCTGTAACAAAATTTGTTTTTGTTGCAACCCCATTTTGTTCGCTGCTATTTCTTTTGATAAAAGAAAGAGGAGATGGATTTTAGGCCTAGTTGGTTCATCCCAAAAAGATGTTCAGTGCTACCCGTAAAGAGGATTCCGCCGGGTCGTAAGGAGTCCACAAACTTTTTGTAGAGGATTTCTTTGGCATCATCCGTAAAATAAATTACAACATTACGGCAGGCGATAAAATCATAACCGGACTGGAACCGATCCGTCAGCAAGTTCTGGTGCTGGAACGTAACCTGTCGTTTAACCGAATCTTTGATTTGATAGCCCATGTCTAATGGGGTAAAATACTTGAGTAAAATCTCAGGTGGAGTGCTTGCAAAATCATTTTGTTTATAGAGACCATCTTTGGCTTGTTTTAGTACATTAACATCAATATCTGAACCTAAAACGGTAAACTTGGCAGTCGGAAAATAGTCGATCATTGTCATGGCTAAGGAGTAAGGCTCTTGACCGCTTGAACACCCTGCGCTCCAGAGTTTTAGAGGATTTTTGCTCTGGAGGAGTAGGGGAATAATCGTTTCCCGCAGCGTTATCCATTGATTGACATCCCGAAAGAATTGAGAAACGTTAATGGTTAAATGTTTGAAGAAGGCGTCATACAAGACGGAGTCAACGCCCAGAGCTTTTAGAAACTCCGGATAGGTTGGGTGCCCATGAGAGTTCATAAAGCTAAGGATTCGCCGTTGCATCTGATTTTGCTTATAAAACTTAAGATCTAGTCCACTCTTGGGGTGGAAAGCCTTAATAAATTCTTCGTAGGTATTTGGCATGGATGCGTAGGACAAAGGGTTACACCTCTTTTCTAAAAATATTAGTAAAAATTAAGTTAAATTAAGTTAAAATAGAAGATATCTATAGTTGCATAGCGAATAGGTTTAATCGTATAAGTTCTTAAGCAAAGAGGTCGACGATCAAGCCCCGAATTTCATCGATCTTGGTTAGGATTTCAAGGGGTTTGGCTTGCTGATCAAGGAGTTGCTTCCCTAGCTCATCTAACGCGTGATCAATTTTAGCTATTCTCGCCATAACCTTAGGTCGTCCTTGAGAATCCCATGATGACTCATCCTGCATTTTTCGGCTTTGTCCAAAGGTTGAACGAAGAAAGGATTTAACCATATCACGGAAATCTTTAAGGTCACGGAGTGTGAGTGTTTGAGATAACTTCTTTCCCTGTGTCCCAAGACGGCTGAGGAAGGATTGGAGTTCAATGCGCTGAATCTGTTGGGTCTGAGTTAAGATTCCGCTAAACTCATTGCTTCGATCTAGGGAGCTTTGAGAATCGAGATTGGAAGCTGGGACTTGATGTGGGGTATCAATGCGTATTGACATAGTCATTCTCCTCTTAGAAAGGATTAAAATGCAGACGCGCAGAGTATTTTTAAAAGCAATGCTGGTTCTTGGGGCAATCGCTTTACCTTGGAGTCTTTTACCTACCCGTTTTGGAGAGGCTTTAAAGAAGAGGTTAGGGCTTCCACCCGTAGAATTGTTGCTGCCACCAAAGATTCAACTAAATAATGATTTTAAAGCAGAAAGCCTAAGTCGTATCGCCTTGGATGATATTTTTGCTTTAACCGATTCAAACATGCAAGGCCGTAAAGCGGGATCCATAGGAGAAGTTAGGGCAGCAGAGTATCTGTCGTCCCAATTAAGTATGCTTGGCTTAAAGCCAATGGGAGATCACGAAACAGGATTTACACAAGTGTTTACGATTCCTCCGGTTCTGGAAAGTAGGGTTAATGGCCGATTGACCTTTAAAGCTGGGGTAGATAATCAATTAAGAACTCCGAGTGTCAATCTTTTAGGTGCTCTTATGGGGGAAAAAACGGAGGAAATTATCCTTCTTTCCGCCCATTATGATCACTTGGGGATTTTTGAAGGAGAAGTCTATCCTGGGGCCAACGATAACGCCTCTGGTGTAGGGTGCGTTCTAGATGTCATGCGGCGTATCATACGGGAAGAAAATACCCCGAAACGTACGATCGTCCTAGCTTTCTGGAGTGCCGAAGAGATGGGGTTTGTAGGATCTCAGGCCTTTGTCCACTCTGCCACGTTTCCTCTTCATCAGATCCAGGCAGTACTGAACGTCGATACGGTGGGAAATGGAATGATCGGGGATTTTGCGCTCTGGGCGGACGGGGATAACTTAGCCTTCAAAACTATCCGTCAAGCCTCAGCTGAGGCGGGCACCAGTGCCCAAAAAACATCCCAAGCAGGCCATAACAGTGATTCCATCAGTTTCGCCTCCGCGGGTATACCAGCGGTGACCCTCCTGGCTCGAGATTGGCTATACAAAAATCATTCAGTAGAAGACAATATCGCGCTGTTGAAGCCTGAACAAATTCAACTAGCCACCGAGATTGTGTACCGAGCAGTACGCATTTTGGCTTTCTAAGGGGTTATTTTTACAGCAGGAAGAATTGGGGCAGAATTAGCAGCTTGGTTATTGGGCTCTGTTAAGTCATATTTGGTGCGAAGTATGATTAGATCAATCCGACGGTTTCTACCACGACCTACGTCAGTATTATTGGGAGCAATCGGTCTAAACTCTCCATAACCTGCTGCGGAGAGACGGTTGGGAGAGATCCCATCACGCTGTAAGATATGAACAACATTGGTTGAACGAATCACGGATAGTTCCCAATTACTGGGGAACTTTGCGGTATTAATCGGCAAATTGTCAGTATGTCCTTCAACCTTGATTTGATTGGGCGCTACGGTAAGAACCGTGGATATTTTCTCGAGGATATCTCGTGCTCGAGAAGTTATATCGGCTGAGCCACTTTCGAAGAGTAATGTTTCCTGGATGCTGACGACTAGGCCGCGTTCTTCGATAGTCGATACTAAAGTCGACTGGATACCGTTGTCCGCCGCAAACTTATCTAGTTTGGCCTTGATCGCATCAATACTCATCTTTTCAGTGTCGCTATTTCCCTGATGGCTTGTTTGGTTGGGATCATTTCCCTTGCCCGGGACGGAGGTTTTTGAGGAAGGAGTCCCAGTCGTAAAGAGCGATGGTCCAACCGGGCTAGTAGACAACTCGATTTTCGCGGGTGTGCCTCCGCCGAGGGCCTTATTAAGGGACTCAGCAACAGCGGCAAATCTTTGTGCATCGACTTTACTCATGGAATAAAGAACGACAAAAAAGATCATCAGCAAGGTGATTAGATCAGAATATGTAAGCAGCCAACGTTCGCCATTTTCTTTTTCTGCCTCATGTTCGCGTTTTCTACTCATCGGCTTTCACTGACTGCCGGACGGCCTGATGCGGTTGCACCGTCTTCTTTATCCTCGGAGGGAAGTAAAGAGCCGATATGGGTTTTTAGTTTCTCTTTCAGGATAGAGGGATTTTCACCTGCTTGAATCGAGAGGATTCCATCTAATACCATTTCCATGGACGATACTTCTGCTTTGTCCTTCATTTTGAGCTTCGTAGCAATTGGAAGCCAGAGCAAGTTTGCGGAGGCGACCCCATAAAGGGTAGCAATAAAAGCCGCGGCGATAGAATGGGAGAGCGCTTCTGGATCCGAAAGATTGCCTAAAACCATGACGAGGCCCATAACTGTTCCAATGATTCCCATAGTAGGCCCAAATCCACCAGCCGATTCGAACACGGCGACTCCAACTTTATGGCGTTTCTCAAGAACGGCGATATTTGATTCCAAGATCTCTCGGGTAATTTCCGGGTCGGTTCCGTCAATGACGAGTTGCAAGCCTTGGCGAGTAAAGCGATCCGTTACGGTTTCAAGTTCTTGTTCAAGGCTGAGTAATCCTTCTCGCCGTGCTTTTTCGGCAAAGCGCACCAGGGTCTCGTATGCTTCGATGGTGCCAAACGACTGGGCGGTAAACGCAATTTTTAACCATTTAGTAAAGTGTTTAAGGTCGGAGAGTGGAAAACTGGTTAATACGGCTCCTGCTGTCCCCCCAAAAACTATAATGGCCGCGGATTCTCCGCCAAGTGATCCGACACTTCCTCCTTCCAAAATATACCCGACGATCAGGGCACCGAATCCTAAGACGATACCAAGTATGGTTGATAAATCCATGTTGTTGCCGCGCCCCGAATACTTTACAAAAGTAAATTGCTTTTTATAAGGGGTTACGACGTACCTCCCTTGCATTTTTTTATGTAGGTGTTTAAGAAGACTTCGGATTTGTAAATCGGCTAAAGATAAAAATGGATTGTTTAAAAGGGCTCATATATAAATATCGACATATTTCATTCGAAGTGTTAGCGCCTTTATTTTGCCAGTTAATATTTCCGGAAGGCCCCTTCACGCCATCACGGTGCCTTGCCATCCTTGGCGGTGCTACTAACCTCGAACGTCCTGTTCGAGTCATGGCTACAGGGACACTTGGCCATCCTTGGCCGGCGGTCCCTTCCCGCCATCCTTGGCTACAGGGACACTCGACCATCCATGGTCAGCGCTAACAAGAAGGCTAATACGTGCGAAGACAGTGTCTGCAAGAAGGTTAATTCGTGCGAAGACAGTGTCTTCGCGCGGGCGACAGCCAAGTTTTCTTTATACTATTATACAGGAAAAAAAAGCGAAGGAACGAAAATATTTACTCTTTGGAAAGAAAAATATTTATATCCAAAAAAAGCGTATTATATCAATAAATAAAAGAAAACTATGATTAATGAGTATGAAGGGGAAAATTCCTCTTCAGTTTTGCCAGTCCTTCGTCGATATAGATAATAAGAATAATGTATCTGGAGTGAGCGATATGAAAATAGATGCAACACCTATTTCCTCAGTTGGAAACGTTCAAACGGCCAATCGCTTGAATCAAGTCGATAAGAAGACACCAATTTCTGAATCAGACAAAGTAGCTGTTTCGGACAAAGCGCAAGTGTACCAGCTCTTACTTCAGAAGGTTAAAGAGCTGCCTTCCGTGCGAGAGGAACGTGTACGGGCTCTCACTGAACAGATTGAACGGGGAGATTATAAGGTTGACGGAGAAAAGATTGCGGAAAAATTATTTTCTCCTGAATAATATGAACCCATATGCGAGGGGGAAATTCCGTGACTGAAGCACTTCAGAATTTAAACGAAAATCTAAAGCGACAAGTCCTACTTTATGAGGAATTTAATAACCAGGAAAAAGACAAACAGAAAGCCTTGATGGAGAACAATCTCCCAGAAATTGAAGCAATCACAGCTCGAGAGGAACAGCTCTTGCTCGAGGCCAGCTGTCTGGAAAAAGAACGCCTCTTATGGGCAGAACATATAGGACGTGACGTTGGAAAAGCACCTGAGGATCTCACACTGGCTGAGCTGGCGGAACATTTTCCTGCCTTAGAGGAAGTGAGCCGAGATCTGGACCGTGTGGTTGGTAGTTTGCAAGAAATCCACGATATTAACGCCCAATTATTGCAGCAGGCCATGAAAATTGTCGATTTTACCATGGGAATGCTTACACACCAAGAAAAAAACACCTACGAACATCCAAGGCGTAAAGAGAACGAAGGAAATGTAACCCTTCATCTTTTAGATCGGAGGATTTAATATAATGAATTCCACCTTTTTTGGCATAGAGCTTTCGCGAAGAGCACTGGAATCTCAGCAAGCTGCTTTGAATGTTACAGGACATAATATTTCTAATTCGAATACCCAAGGATATACAAGGCAGATTCCGAATTTGACGTCGACTACACCTCAGTCAATACTAGGATCATCTGGAAGGAACTTGAGCTTAGGTACTGGGGTTACACTAGATACAATTACTCGCGCTAGGGACATGTTTGTGGATCGGCAGTTTCGCTGGGAAAATTCAAAGCAGCAATATTGGGAGGGTAGACAGGACAGTCTGGGGAAAATTGAAGGTTTACTTAACGAACCTTCAGACGACAGTATTAGTAACGACATGACAAAATTTTGGACTGCTTGGAGTAATCTTTCGAAGGACCCAGATAATTTGGGGGCTCGCTCAGTTGTAAGAGAACAGGCCTTAACGCTAACGGATAGCTTTCATAATATTGCCCAGCAGGTTAGTAATCTGAGACAAAATATGAATGAGACCATAAAGACTCAAGTTAAGGAAATCAATACATATGCTCAACAAATTAAAGATTTAAATGACCAAATTAAGCGCGCCGAGATTTCTGGGGACAACCCCAATGATTTACGTGATCAGCGGGACATGCTGGTGGATGATCTATCGAAGGTAGTCTGTGTAAGGGTAATTGAGAGCAAAGATACGAAGTTCACGGATCGTAATGTAAGTAATTATAAGATAGTAATCGGAAATGAAAATGCGGAGAATAATACTTTGGTGGATAATGGTACGTATCGTCTCTTAGAGGATCCTCCACCTCAAAATGATGAAGGGTTCTCGAATATTGTCTGGAGTGATGATACTAGTACGAATGTAGACCTAGGTGTGAAATTTGGAACTCTATCTGCAAACCTCGAAATTCGTGATCAGGATCTTACTAAGTTTTCGGCCCAACTCGATTCCTTAGCTCAAGGAATCGCCAGTGCAGTCAATGCACTTCATCAGACAGGGCAGGGTTTAACCATAGAGGATACAGGCGGAATAAATTTCTTTACGGATGGATCGGATTCACCAACGCTTGACTCACAGGGACTTCCGGTGGTTACAGCTGAAACTATTAACCTCAATTCTGTAATCGAGTCAGACATTAACCGAATTGCTTCAGGAGCACAAGATAGCACAATGGTTACTGTGGGAGACGGGAGCGTTGCTATAGGAATTTCTTCATTAGCAGTCGGCTGGGATGCGCTTAAGGATTTAATGGCAGCTGGCAAATTAGGCGCAACGGACCAGAATGCTTTTTCTGCCGCTTCTTTAGGAGATTACTACAGTGCTAACGTTGCTCAATTGGGTGTAGATGTTCAGCAAGCAAATCGGATGAAAGCAGGAGAAGATGTCCTGGTTACGAACCTGACGAATCAAAGGGAATCTTCGAATGGGGTATCACTTGATGAGGAAATGACTAACCTTGTAAAATTTCAGAAAAGCTATACGGCGGCTGCCCGAATGGTAACCATGATGGATGATATGTTGGAAACAATTGTTAAGGGTATGGGAATAACCCGTTAGTGAACTCGTTCAACTAAAGTTGAACATCGAGACTTCGGT
>LOEW01000225.1 GCA_001516045.1 Desulfosporosinus sp. BRH_c37 | reverse complement strand
AGATTTATATAGCAGTTTTTTGATTATGAATGTTAATCCGGATCTAAGTTCAATTAATCGAGTACAGTGCCTTGAAACGTTCGAGAAATTCAAGACATTTCATGATATAGAGATTGAAAGATTGAGAACAGCAACAAGTCACAAAATAGCCAGTATGGGAATTTAGTTAAAACAAAAAGCGTCTTGATACGGGCGTTATACTACCGCTAATGTGGCCGATGGGCTGCTTGGTAGTAAAGTCTTAGGGAAATAGACCAGTCTTTATATGTTGTACCCTGTAGATGGAATATCATGCCTACTGGCGAGAGTATATCGGAAGTCTTCGTACTTAAGAACCCGCCGACTTTAGTCGTGCGGAGTATCAGTTGTGTTAAAAGATAGTATGCAAAGAACTGATCTCGATAGAATTAAGCGATTGATAATAAATAAATCGTGGTGGGATAGCGTGGACAGCCTTGCGAATATAATCGGAATTTTATGTGCTAAATATCCTGAACTTGTCCAAAATCATATTCTAAGTTGGGCTGAAAGTGAAAATATCTGGCTTGTACGAATTTCAGTTTTGTTCCAACTAAAATATAAAGAAAATACAGATAGAGAATTACTGAAGTTAATTATACTTAAAAATACTAATAATAAGGAATTCTTTATAACTAAAGCTTTTGGCTGGGCACTAAGAGAATACTCAATGACTAATAAAGAATGGGTAAAACTTTTTTTGGAATCTAATACCCTGCAATCTCTTAGTGTTCGAGAAGCAAGTAAATATCTGTAATTCATACTTTTTCTAATTTCGGTTTGGCTCATGTAAGTCAAAATCAATAGTCGTTGAATGCTACACGACACTGAGGAGGGACTTTTTTTGGAAAGAGAAAAGATGTTATCGTATATTTTGGACTCATACCCATATCCGGTTGTGTTTGTCGATTGTGATCATATTATAAGATATATGAACAAAAGGGCAGAATACCTCTATTATCAAGAGCGTGGTTATCGTGATTTGATTGGTAAATCGCTGTTCATTTGTCATCAAAACCCGAAATCTGAGGAGATGATAAAAGCAACTGTTGAAAAACTTAAAAATCATGCACCAGAAGTCTTATTACCGGTTAACGGAAGAAATGAAAGAGTTTACATAGTTCCAGTCAGAGATGATAATGGAAATATGATAGGATATTTTGAAAGGTTTGAAATGAATTTACAAAAGTAACATAACCGTCCCTACTGCCCCTGTCATTGGTATGTTTAACGACCAGCAGGGAAAAGACACTCCTCTCCAAAATCAACCGAATAATTTCAGTCGATGCCACTGGAACGGTAGGCGTGTTACCTAAAAGTATTTAAAGAATGACCCAGAAAGACTAGCCAGAGGAAGTTTCTTAGCTTAGAGAGCACGGAGAGAGGAATCGCGTCAATGAGCGCAGACGCTAAGGCGTTAAGAAACGCGTTGGTTTACATGCAGAACAACCCAAAGGTTACGCGTTTTAGCCGCGGCGACAAGCGAATAGCGATGACGATAGTCTCCGGTGACATAAGTCTCCAGTGGAGATTTATGCCGAAGGAGCTAAGCCACTGACAAATACTTTCGCGTCGTAGGATGAGTATCGCCGAAGCCGTGATCCCAAGAGGAATCCTTACCAGCGTAGGATGTGTGCGAACGGGCTAAGACACTTCCTCCCGAACGGGCAAAAATAAACTGACGAGAAACGGAGGATTACAAAAGTGAAATGGATTAATAAACGGGTTTTGGTCATTGGTGCAGGTCTGAGTGGCCAAGCAGCTGTCCAAAAACTTCAGTATTTGGGTTCAGAGGTTTTCTTGACTGATGGAAAATCGCTCGAGCAACTTACTAATGTCGAAGAAATGGGGCTGGATCCCGAGCATTTGCTTGTGGGCAGAGTACCGGAATTCGAGGAAATTAATCCTGTTCTGGTGGTATTATCCCCAGGGGTATCTCCTAAGCTTTCCTTGGTACAGGAAGCCATTTCTCAAAACATTCCTGTGTGGAGTGAGGTTGAGTTGGCTATGAAGAATTGCCCTGCTCTTTGTGTTGGGGTAACAGGTACCAATGGGAAAACGACGACCACTTCTTTGATCGGTGAATTAGCAAAACAAACTGGAAGGCCTTCGATCATTGC
Organism: Desulfosporosinus sp. BRH_c37; assembly: GCA_001516045.1. Lineage (GTDB taxonomy): Bacteria > Bacillota > Desulfitobacteriia > Desulfitobacteriales > Desulfitobacteriaceae > Desulfosporosinus. Next base: position 32,926 of record LOEW01000225.1, on the reverse strand, counting down.
CGGAAACATTGGGGTTGCTTTAAGCGGGCAAGTGAAAGGTTTGGGAGAGACAGGCATTGTTGTGGCCGAACTTTCCAGTTTTCAACTAGAGTTTATTGATAAACTACGTGTCCATGTGGCCATTTTACTTAATCTTACCCCAGATCATTTGGATCGACATGGTTCTTTGGAAAATTACCTCGAGGTTAAAGCCCGAATCTTTGAGAATCAAACTCCTACAGATTTGGCGATTCTAAATTGGGATGATCCGTTAGTCCGAGATTTGGGACCGAAATTAAGAAGTCGGGTCTTGTATTTTAGCCCGACCTCCTTTTTGCAGGATGGGATTAGTCTTTGGCACGATCAGATCGTATATGCTGAGAAGGAAAAGAAGAATATGATTCCCATTATTTCTCGCAAAGATCTTCATCTACGTGGTGCACATAATCTAGAAAATGTCATGGCAGCTGCTGCTGCGGCGAGAGCGTTTGGCCTATCTTGGACTGAGATTGCAGAAGGACTCCGTCAGTTCAAAGGGGTAGAACATCGACAAGAAGTTGTAGGGACATATGAGGGAGTTCTTTTTGTAAATGATTCCAAAGGGACCAATACAGATGCAGCTACTAAAGCTTTACTCGCTTTTGAGGAACCGTTGGTTTTGATTGCGGGGGGGAAAAACAAAGGCCTTGATTTTCATGATTTTATGAAAGTTGTGCAAGTTAAAGCCAAAAGCCTTATTTTATTGGGGTTAGCGGCCGATGAGATGGAACAGGCTGCGCGGGATGAAGGTGTACAGACAATTATCAGGGCGTCCACTTTTGAGGATGGAGTGGAGAAAGCAATAGCTGAAGCGATACCTGGAGATGTTGTTTTATTATCCCCTGCTTGTACAAGTTGGGATATGTTTAAGAGTTATGAAGAAAGAGGGGAATTGTTTAAGGAGTTAGTGCGTAGGCATTATAGTAAACCCATTTGAAAATAAAGGGGGAACTATACATGCGAAGGCATCGACCGGATCTGGTCTTGCTTGGAGCGATTTTAGCTCTGTTAGGGATAGGGTTTATTATGGTGTATAGCTCAAGTGCTGTCAGAGGGTACATACAGTTTGATGACCCTTATCATTTTCTCAAGATGGAGCTTATATGGGCCATAATGGGAATTGTGGCAATGGTCTTAAGCATGTGGGTGGATCTGCGAATGTTACGTAGATTTACTAAGCCCGCGCTCATTATAGCAATTGGCTTGTTGATTGCAGTGAAAATCCCGGGAATTGGACGCAGAGTAAATGGTGCAGACCGTTGGATTGGGCTGGGGCCGATGTCGATTCAACCGTCTGAAGTCATTAAGCTTTCTATGGTGTTGGTGATGGCCCATGTATTAGCGCTGGATCCCCATAAGATTCAATCGTTTCGCAAAGGGGTTCTGCCTATTCTAGGCCTGCTTGGGGTAATCGCAGGGCTTATTATGCTGCAACCGGATCTGGGAACAACTTTAGTCATAGCGGCCACGACGTTTTTTATGTTAATTGCTGCTGGAGCACGGGTAGGCCATATTGTTTCATTAGCCGGGCTAGGGCTTGGGTTAGTGGTTGCGGCTATAGCAGCAGCGCCTTACCGAATGCGGCGTATCTTTGCTTTTTTGGATCCCTGGGCTGACCCTTTGGGAAAAGGGTATCAAACTATTCAGGCCCTTTTGGCTTTAGGCCCAGGTGGATTGTTTGGTTTGGGTTTAGGGCAAAGTCGACAGAAGTTTCTTTATTTGCCGGAAAACCATACCGATTTTATTTTTGCCATGATTGGCGAGGAACTCGGTTTTATCGGTGCTTCTTTGGTAATTTTACTCTTTTTTCTTTTCGCTTGGCGAGGATTTCGGGTTGCAATGAGGGCACCTGATGCCTTTATGGGTTTTCTCGCCGTTGGATTAACTGCCATGGTATCCGTACAGGCGATGATTAACATGGGCGTAGTAAGCGGGGTATTGCCGGTCACGGGGATTACCTTGCCGTTTATAAGTTATGGGGGCACATCGCTTGTTTTTACTATGCTAGGTGTTGGAGTATTGCTGAATATTTCTAGGGAAGTTAGGTGAATCCCAAAAGGAATACTTCGCGGCGTAGGATTAGTATCGCCGAAAGCGCATAACTCTTAACGAATACTAATGCGCTGTAGGATGACTATTGCCGAAGCCGCTGGCTATCCAAGAATGACTTAACGGCTGAGGATTGTTCGAGTGCATGTGCATGTGCGTGTGCGTTTTTGGGACTTGATGGTGGAAGTTCGGAAGTGAAGGAAGGAGACCTTGTGGTGCGGGTAATCGTGACTGGTGGAGGAACTGGTGGGCATATTTATCCTGCCCTAGCCATTGCCAAAGGGTTGTTGGCACGGGATGTTGAGACCCAAATTCTCTACGTAGGTATCCGGGATGGGATGGAAGCACGCTTGGTTCCAGAGGCGGGAATAAAGTTTGCGGGGATTTCCGGTAAAGGGCTTCCGCGCAGATTGAATCTGGATACGATAAAGGTTATCGGTAAAAGTGTCAAGGCCATCTGGGAGACGAAGAAATTATTGCATCAGTTTCATCCCGATCTTGTGGTAGGAACTGGGGGATATGTATCAGGACCGGTTGTTTTGACCGCTGCCCTTTTTAATATTCCATCGTTGCTCCATGAACAAAATGCCTTGCCTGGGATTACCAACCGTATTTTAGCACGGGTTGTACGTGGTGTCATGGTGACGTTTCCCGAGAGTATGGAGCGTTTTGGTGTTAAGAAAAAGCTTAAGCTTGTTGGGCTCCCGGTTCGTCCGGAAATTGGACATGTGTCTCGCGAGGTAGGGGCAAAGTATTTTAAGTTACGAACAGATCGTTTGACTTTGCTGGTGACAGGTGGGAGCCGAGGTGCTCGAACGTTAAATCAAGCTATGATCGAGGTCCTGTCGCAGCTTGCAACGCGCTCGGACATTCAGGTGATTTGGGCAACCGGAAAAACGACGTATACAGAGACTGTTGAGGCGTTAAAGAAAAGGGGAATTTTCTGGGATCGTCCTCAGTGGCGCGTTTTAGAGTATCTGAAAGACATGCCGGAAGCTTTAGCCTGTGCCGACATTTTCATTGGACGGGCCGGGGCAGCCTCTCTGGCTGAGTTGATGGTTGCAGGTATTCCCAGTCTGTTAATTCCCTACCCTTTTGCGGCTGAGAATCATCAAGAACATAATGCCCAGGCCTTAGTTCAAGCGGGTGCTTCGAAAATCATTCTGGACTTAGAATTAGACGGGGAACGATTGTGGAAAGAAGTCGAAGGGCTGATTTCTCAACCCTCACTTCTGGCAGAAATGGGGGCGGCTGCCAAGACCCTGGCGCAACCGCAGGCTTTAGATAAGATTGTGGACCTCTGTTTGGCTACTGCTTGGCGCTAGCTCGTGGTTCGTAGTTCGATATTCGTGGTTCGAATGAACAACAACGAATATTGACATCGAGTTCGTGGATTTGGACCACAAATCTCGAATATTCACTACGAGTATGCTGTCGAACTACGAACTACGAATATCGAACCACGATTCCGCTCACACCTTTTTACTCCAATGCATAGCATATGGCAGTGAACAAACGAAAGGAGTGAGCATGGTGTGGCCAAAGAGAAAGATACAATTGGTTGCCTCTTCTGCGGCTCCCGGAATTGAAGGAGTTCGGGCCGTGTTTAACGGAATCCAGCTTGAATTTTCCGAGGCGGAGGATTTAAGAGAAGGAATCATGGGAAATTGGTGGGAGAAACAATTTGATCAAAAGACCACGATCGAGGAGTCAGGCCCCACGACGGACGTGGTATACTGGTCTGAGGGGACGGAACACGACATCTGGCGAGGGAAGGCACTCGCAGAAGGTTTGAACCAACAATCGGTTGAGTCGTTCATACATAATATCTTGGAGGATGAAGTAATTTTAAGGGTTTCTGAACCGACGGTTTTTATAAATGGACGTCCCTTGTTAGGGCATGTTTTGCAGGAGGCTGGGTTTGAACCGACCATACTCTGGCCGACGAGGGATGGGAAATGGCAATGTGAAAGAAAACAGGGCATACATTGGGTAATACCAGAGTCCTGGCTGGTGAGCGTCGGCGAGGTGCGATGTGCGATGTGCGAGGCTCGTACCTCGGACTACGGGCCTCGCGCGGCAACTTGGGTAGTTCGAGAAAATAGACTGGACTTTTATCAGACGCAAGAAGCTAGGGAATTCGTTGGCCAAATTCCAAGGTGGCCAGAACCGATGGAAGAGCAAGTAGCTGCTGAAACAATAGCAAGGTGCATAGACTTAGGAGTTTCCTGGCTGGATATTCGGTTGGCCCTAAGCTCTATATGGGAGAATATTATAATGACGGATAACTTGAGGTGGAACATTAATGATATTGGATGGAATGCCTGGGCGTGTGGAGAAGAAATACCCTCTGCACCAATTGACCACCTGGAAGATTGGTGGGCCCGCTGAGGCTGTGTATTGGCCCCAAACAAAGGAAGATCTGTCGATAGTGTGGCAACGTGCCCAGGAAGCAGAAGTCCCTGTTTGGTTAATCGGACAGGGCTCAAATTTACTGTTGCCGGATGAAGGGCTTCCAGGAGTTACGTTGGTGACCACATCACTTCGCAAGGTAAAGTGGGGTGATTACACGGTTCAGGTTGAAGCAGGGTACTCATTAGCCCGTTTAGCCCAAGAGGCAGGGGAACGTGGCTTAAGCGGCTTGGAATTTGCTCGAGGAATTCCCGGCTCTGTTGGTGGTGCAGTCATGATGAATGCCGGTGCCCATGGCGGAACGATAGCTCCTCACATAATGAATGTTACAGCGCTTTGGGCGGATGGTACGCTTAAAAAGGTTGAAAAAACTGAACTCGAATTTGCTTATCGATTCTGTTCCTTGCGCGGTCACGCTTGGGTGTTGGAAGCAGAGCTTATGTTTTCTCCTGGGGATCGTAAAAGAATTTTGCAGAATATGAAAGAGAACTTAAAAATGAGAAAGCTCAATCAGCCGCTTGAGAAACCAAATGCCGGAAGTGTTTTTCAAAACCCTTTTGGTGATTCGGCTGGTCGGTTGATAGAAGCCGCCGGTTGGAAAGGGAGAAGCAGGGGTGGAGCTCAGGTTTCTAATAAACACGCGAACTTTATAGTGAATACGGGTAACGCCAAGGCTAAGGATGTGCTCGCTTTGATGGAGGAGATCCAGAAAGATGTGCAGCTGAAATTTGGGATTACCTTGCAAACGGAAGTCGCGTACCTTCAAAGAAGCACAAAGAACGATGCGCGATGCGCGATGCACGATGCACGAATCGAGGGCGAACAAAGTTCACAGAACGATTAATGTTTTAATAGCTTAATTTCGTAGTTCGATTCGCAGAATCGAATTCACATTCGAACCTCGAACATCGAACCTCGAACATCGAAGAGGGGGTAGGATCATGGCGATGGATCGCTATGTCATCACTGGAAAACATCGATTAGCTGGAAGAATTCGGGTAAGCGGGGCGAAGAACTCTTCCCTTCCCCTATTAGCTGCAACAATACTTGCTGAAGGGACATCCACCTTGCTGGAAATACCAGAGTTAGCGGATATTATGCATATGATTGAGGTGCTTAAGCACCTCGGCTGTGAGGTTGTGCGCCAAAATAAGGCGATGTATATCAATGCTATAGGGCTAGAGTCCTGTGAGGTCGATGAAGGCCTCATGCGGCAAATGCGTGCTTCAAATCTTATTTTAGGCCCGCTATTAGCTCGGTATGGAAGGGTAAGGATATCTAGACCGGGAGGGTGTGCCATTGGTTCGCGTCCAATGGATCAACACATTAAGGGGCTGCAACAATTAGGGGTTAAGGTTAAAGAAAAACATGGATATATTGAAGCTTGGACAGATCAATTACAGGGTGCTGACGTCTACCTAGATGTCCCGAGTGTAGGCGCTACAGAAAACATTATGATGGCTGCCGCCTTATCTAAAGGAATCACAGTGATTAGGAATGCGGCGCGTGAACCTGAAATTGTGGATTTACAAAATCTTTTGAATAAGATGGGAGCAAAAGTACGTGGCGCGGGAATGGATGTAATTAGGATTGACGGGGTTGAAAAGCTCCATCCTGCAGAACATACAGTTATATCGGATCGAATAGAAGCCGGCACGCATATGATTGCAGCGGTCATGACTGAAGGGGATGTGGTGATTGAGAATGTTGTACCGGAACACTTAGAACCTGTTATTGCTAAACTACGTCAAGCCGGAGCTCTTGTAACTCTTCTGGATGATTCGGTTCGGGTTCAACAGCGGGGAAGAATTCGGGGTGTGGACCTTAAAACAATGCCATACCCGGGATTTCCAACGGATATGCAACCACAGTTTATGGCTATGCTCTCATGCGCGGAAGGAACGAGCATCATTACGGAAACTATCTTTGAAAACCGCTTTCAGCATGTTGATGAATTGCGACGTATGGGAGCGCAAATCACGGTTGAGGGAAGAACGGCCATTATTCGCGGAGTTGATACGCTTGAAGGAGCTTTCGTGGAGGCTACAGATCTTCGGGCTGGGGCAGCGCTCTTCCTTGCAGCCTTAGCAGCTGAAGAGGTAACCGTACTCGAAAAAATTAACTACATTGACCGAGGGTATGAGAATTTAGAAGATAAATATCGCCAATTGGGTGCAAAACTTCTGAGAATTGACGGCGATGAGCGCTAATCGAGGCACGAGGCACGAGGCACGAATAGAAGGCGAACAAAGTTCGCAGAACGATTAATGTAGGCGGTACGAATTCGAGCCTCAATGCTCGAATCAAGGGATTAGAGCATCGAATGAATTCGTATTTCGATTCGCAGAATCGAATTGACAAATCGGACATCGAGCTTCGAGCATCGTGCATCGAATGAATTCGTACTTCGATTCGGAGAATCGAATTGACAAATCGAACATCGGGCCTCGAACATCGTGCATCGAAAGAAGGTCATCGTGCCTCGCAGTAGACAGAACAGGACTGTATTCGTTATACTGGGATAAGGAGGAATTGGGGATAAATGCAACCCAAAAAAATGAATACGTCCTTTCTCTATGTTGCTGTCTTGACTATATTACTTTCCTTGGGTTTGGCTCTTTTCATTCGGTCCAGTGCTTTTACAGTGCAACACGTAATGGTGCAGGGACTTAAACTGAGTCCGGAAAGTGAAATTCTAAAATTAGCCAGCGGAGTTCAAGGGCAAAACCTATTTCTATTTGATCAAGAGGCACTAAAACATAAAATTACCTTACATCCGCTTGTTCAAAGCGTTCAGTTTCAGCGAAAGCTTCCTCATACCCTCGTCATTATAGTAACTGAACGGACCCCTGTCGCCTTGGTCGTTGTACCAAAGGGAGTCTTGGAGGTGGATACACAGGGGATATTTTTACGCCGTTTAGAGAGTTGGCCTAATAATGATTATCCGGTACTTACTGGTATTAATCTCAAGGATACTGTGGGACCGGGACAAAACTTGGCAAACCCATCCCTTACTGCAGCACTGAACCTGCTGGGACAATCCCCATCAGAATTACTTTCTCAGATTGGGGAACTTCACGTAGATTCCCTTCAACAAATGACGATGTATCTAAGAAGTGGGGTTGAAGTTCGACTTGGACAAGCTAACGACTGGAGACCAAAATTAAACGCTCTTTTTCAACTTGTAAGCGATAATGAGTATAAGTCGTTTCAACAAGGGGTACGATATATTGATTTCACGGCGGCAAAGCCTGTAATCGGTCGCTAGGTCAGGGAGGAAGAAGAAACATGTGGTTACCGCTATTAGGCTTAGTTTTGGGCTTGGCCATCGGGTATGTCAGCCCATTTTCAGTCCCAATCGAATATGCCAAATACTTATCCGTTGGAATATTGGCAGCTCTGGATTCCGTGTTAGGTGGGATTCGCTCTGCACAGGAGGATCATTTCGACAGTGCAGTGTTTTTAACCGGCTTTTTTAGTAACATGCTCTTGGCAGCCTTTCTAGCCTATGTCGGAGATCGCATTGGAGTGGATCTATATTTGGCTGCAGTCATGGCATTTGGTGTACGGTTATTTTCAAATTTGGGAAGTATACGACGCCATCTGATAAAAAAATAACTTGGACTCTTATAAACGAGTAGGGGCACGAAGCATCGTGCCCGCACATAAATTTTTGCAGAAAGTTTTTACTAAAAAAAAGGGATAAAGCCTAAACACATCGAATTTCTTACGTTGTGTGTAGTAAAGTAATGAAAGGATAAATTCTGCACATTAGTGGGCATGTTTAAACGCATTTTTAGTGAATACAAGCGAGTGTTTGGACGGCGCAGTTGAATATTTGATATAACCTGTACTTTTCCAAAGCATAGCAAGCCAGAATGAGCGAGGGGGTTAAGCCTAGATGTTAGAATTTGATACGGACTTAAACCAATTTGCAGAGATCAAAGTAATTGGTGTTGGTGGCGGTGGTAACAATGCGGTCAATCGTATGATTACCGCTGGCTTACAAGGGGTAGATTTTGTGACAGTAAATACTGACTCGCAGGCCTTACAGCTCTCCCGTGCAGGCCAAAAAGTACAAATAGGGGTAAAGCTAACTAAAGGACTTGGAGCAGGAGCAAATCCAGAAATAGGAGCTAAAGCGGCAGAAGAAAGCCGTGAAGAACTTACTAGGGTGTTAAAGGGCGCGGATATGGTTTTTGTCACTGCTGGGATGGGAGGCGGAACGGGTACTGGAGGAGCACCTGTCGTTGCAGAAGTGGCCAAGGAAATGGGAGCACTAACCGTCGGTGTAGTTACGCGACCCTTCACCTTTGAAGGTCGTAAACGGGCTATGCAGGCCGAAAAGGGAATCGCAGAGTTAAAAAGTAAAGTGGATACTCTAATAACTATTCCGAATGACCGATTGTTGCAAGTAGTGGACAAGCATACTACCATTCATGAAGCTTTTCGCATTGCCGATGATGTTCTACGCCAAGGAGTTCAGGGAATTTCAGATTTAATTGCGGTTCCAGGTCTGATAAATTTGGATTTCGCTGATGTTAAGACCATTATGTCGAATACTGGTTCTGCTCTGATGGGGATTGGTCAAGCAACTGGGGAAAACCGTGCCGCTGATGCTGCCCGTAAAGCAATTTCTAGCCCATTGCTGGAAACTTCGATTGAAGGCGCCAAAGGAGTCCTTCTTAATATTACTGGCGGAATTAATTTAACTCTTTTTGAAGTGAATGAAGCCGCAGGAATTATTGCGGAAGCCGCAGACCCCGACGCGAATATTATTTTCGGCGCGGTCATTGATGAGACCCTTAAGGAAGAAATACGAGTTACTGTGATCGCTACTGGATTTGATCAACAATGGGCCGGTTTTGGAGCAGCACCTGGAAAAGTCCAGGAAAATATTATCAAACCGGTATCGAAAGAAGGAGACGTTGATATTCCGGAATTTCTAAGGCGTCGACGTTAATAGTTTAAGGCGATTTTTCCAAAGGAGTCTTCCGCTTGGCGGGAGACTCTTTTTATTATACCGGAAAAAAAAGCCCGTTCATTTAATTGTACGATCAGGAGTAGCCCGCAGTCTCATAAGTCAGCTTGAAACCGGCAAACGGCAATCAACTGGAATGGACACTGTTTGTCGATTAGCTAAAGCCCTCGACGTTCCCTTATCTTGCCTTTTTACTGATGAATCCGACCCAGTTATTCAGGCACCTTATAAAAGCGCAAATGACTTCCAACATCTTTTCAAAAAAAAAGAAAACCTGTCTTATCTGCATACTCTTCAAAAAGCCCAAATGGCCGGAATTACTCCCGATCTATTGGATGAATTAATCGATCTGATCATACGTATTCGTATGAACCCATTTTCCAAGTGAATAACACCAGTGATTCGCTTATAGTCTCAAAGTGAACGTCTACCTGCCTAGAATACTGTCTATTCTAGGCAGGTTTTTTATTTGCTCGTATATGCTCATAGCTAAGCTTGCTCTACCATAACCCGGCACATTCTGTCGACATATAGGGTACATTGAAAGATCCATACACGCATTGACATTGATTCTCCTAAAAAATTCCATTCCAACGCACGGAAAGCGACAGTTTTTACTACTGTCTTTAGATATAATCTTGAGAGAAGAGTATGGAAAGGGTGCACTAGATGGGCGTAGTAGAGACTTATCTCGATCTGGACATTCTCATTAACGGAGGGATGGACGCCCTTATTCTTACTCTTACTAGCAGACTCATTCACCTTCCTATCCGGCCCAACCGAATCTTGGCCGGAGTCCTACTGGGTGAAATTCCGGTGGTCTTAGCCTGTTATTACACTTCTCCGTGGACCACGATAATCAAATGGGTTATTCCGTTTCTTATGGTTAGAGCTACTTTTCAGACACGGAGATTGAACATCTTTTTAAAGGCAATGGTTGGGTTCTGGCTTCTTTCGGCAGGACTCGGTGGATTTGTGTATGCCTCATGGGGGTGGGTGCAATTTGATAACGGATTAGGTGGTGGCCTCTTTTTACTGGCTCTTAAAAATCTTTGGGTCCTTCCGTTAGGTGCATTTATGTGGTGGATTTTACAGCGACAATGGCTGCGATGGCAGGAAAGAAACTCAGTGTTGGAGCAAATTATTTATGATTTAGAAATTGATTTCGGCGGCGAAAAACGCGGGGCTGTTTGCATCAAAGCAATGCTGGACACTGGGAACCATTTGCGAGATCCGTTGAATGGACTCCCGGTTATTCTTCTAGAAGAGGAGGTAGCCGCGGCTTCTTTGCCAGAGAATATTCGATCCTTTTTAAATATCCCTTGGAAAGACTACGAAGATCCTTGGCCGTTATTATGGAAGGTCAATCCCATTTTAGTAAAACACCTTGTTTTCATTCCTTTTCAAGCAATTGACCGTCAGAGCTGGCTACTGGGGATAAGGCCTGAGCGCGTGACGTGTATTGACAAAAAGGGACCTCGTCAGATCAAGGCAACCGTGGCACTCGTCAAGCAAGTGTTAAGTGCAGAGGGTGAATATCAAGCTTTAATACACCCCGAACATGTGCAGAAAGGTGGAGATAGATAATGTGGTGGAGGAGTGTTCAAGATAAGGTCAGACGCCTATGGTTCGTGCTTCTTCAGAGAATCTGTGGAGTAAGTGGAATTTATTATGTTGGAAGTAGTGAAGCCCTTCCGCCACCACTCAATTCGGATGAAGAAGGGGTCCTTTTGGAACGATTGGAATTAGGAGACCATTCCATTCGGGATATATTAATCGAACGCAACTTACGGCTAGTAGTGTATATTGCCCGGAAATTCGAAAATACTGGTATAGGGATTGAAGATCTTGTTTCTATCGGAACAATTGGCTTGATTAAAGCGGTCAATACTTTTGACCCCCAGAAGAAAATAAAATTGGCAACATATGCTTCTAGGTGTATTGAAAATGAAATTTTGATGTATCTTAGACGAAACAATAAGACTCGCTCAGAAGTATCGTTTGATGAACCACTAAACATTGACTGGGATGGAAACGAATTACTCTTATCCGATGTTTTGGGTACGGATAACGATTTAATCTCAAAGCCAATTGAAGAACAGGTAGACCGGCAGTTGTTGCATTTAGCAATGGGGAGGCTAACGAATAGAGAAAAGACGATTATGGAACTAAGGTTTGGGTTGGATAACGGCGTTGAGAAAACACAAAAAGAAGTCGCTGATCGACTGGGGATCTCGCAGTCTTATATTTCTCGTCTCGAGAAAAGGATTATTCGCAGATTACGGAAAGAATTTTGTCGATTGGAATAACCTAAACTTTGTTAGGGCATACTTCCCAACAGAATTGTTGGCTGGGGAGGTGCTTGGAATTTGGCATTGAATAAAGTTGAGATTTGTGGAGTGAACACCTCGAAGTTGCCTGTTTTATCCAGTGTTAAAATGAAAGAGTTGTTTGTAATTTACCAAGCAGGTGATCGCAGTGCTCGGGAAAAACTAATCCATGGAAATCTCCGTCTTGTTCTCAGCGTGATTCAGCGGTTTACCAATCGGGGAGAGTATGTGGATGACCTTTTTCAGGTCGGTTGTATTGGCTTGATGAAAGCAATCGACAATTTTGATCTTGGACAAAACGTTAAGTTTTCTACTTATGCAGTCCCCATGATCATTGGGGAAATTCGTCGTTATCTGCGCGACAACAATCCGATACGGGTGAGCAGGTCCCTGCGGGATATCGCTTACAAGGCGCTCCAGGTGAGAGACCAATTAGTCTGTGAATGCTCACGTGAACCAACTGTAACTGAGATAGCCAGTAAGCTTTCTCTACCGCGAGAAGAAGTTATTTTTGCCTTAGATGCTATTCAAGAACCTATTTCATTGTTTGAACCCATCTATCATGATGGAGGAGACCCTATCTTTGTAATGGATCAAATAGGTGATGATAAGCAATCTGACACTGGTTGGATTGAAGGGCTAGCCGTACGGGAAGCATTACGACGCCTCAGTGAACGGGAAAAGCTCATTTTGTCTTTGAGGTTCTTCAATGGCAAGACTCAAATGGAGGTTGCAGATGAGATTGGAATCTCTCAGGCGCAGGTATCCCGTCTTGAGAAAGCCGCCATGCAACATATGCGCAAGTACGTATGAGGACGATGTCCGAGGTCCGATGTCCGAAGTCCGAGGCGCGAAACGAGAGGGACTAAACGCGATTCGAACTCCGAGTTCACAAAACTCGATTAGGACACGAGGCATGATATTCAAAACTGTATTCTACGAGTAAATATGTTAGAACTGACGGCCATTTTAGGTCTCTCCCTCGTATGATGACATTAGCGCGACCGTCGAACTTCGGATCACAAGGCTCGATCAGGGCTATTTTGAGACCTTCCCTCATAAGATTACATAAGGCGCGAAGCGCGATGTAAGATGTACGATATTCGGACTTCGGATTTCGGACCTCGTGCATCGAGCCTCGATTAGGGGGTGGTCTAACAATGCGAATCTCGGATTTACGATTATTGGATGTTGTTAATGTTAAGGATGGACGAAGGTTAGGGGCAATTAAAGATCTTGATTTGGATCTTGAACGGGGGGTCGTCAAAGGGATTATTGTGCCAGGGCCCTCGCGGAGTTGGGGACTTTTTGGCAGTGGCAAGTCAGAGGATTATATTGTGCCTTGGGATCGTGTCAAGAAAATTGGAGTTGACGTCATCTTAGTTGATGCCAATGATCTGCCAGAATTTAATATAGACCATGATGATCGCCGATGATCGCTGTTAATAGGTAAGGACACAATGAAAATTGGTAGGGGCACGAAGCATCGTGCCCCTATGCGTTATTTATCATGGATAGGAGCAGGATATTTTGTGCTCCTACTAGGACCAATGGCAGGTTTGTTCTCTGGAACATTAAATGGTATATTTAAAGGAAATCAAAGGAGTTTGAGGAATGAGCTGGGAATGGCAAAAAAGAGGAAGTATAAACTATTTAACCCTTCCAAAATGGCAAGCTCAAGGGGTTGATTTGGGGTTCTCGACTCGGGTTGGGGGAGTAAGCCAAGTTCCTTATGATACGTTTAATTTAGGGCTTCATGTGGGCGATGATCCCACTGCGGTTTTGGAAAACCGAGAGCGTTGGTTAGATCAATGGGAAGTTCCTTGGTCGAGGGTAGCTGTGGGCGAACAGGTTCACGGTACAAATGTGTTATGGGTGGGTGAGGAAGACGGGGGCCGCGGGATTCGTGAATTGGAGACGACAATCCCAGCTGTTGACGGATTAGTGACTCAGAGTGACGTTGGATTAATGGCTTTTTTTGCGGATTGTGTCCCTCTTTTCTTCTATTTTCCAGATATTCAGGCAGTAGGAATTGCACACGCTGGTTGGAAGGGAACAGCCCATAAAATGGGAGAGAAAGTCTTGGAGTGTTTAGAAAAAGCTGGAGGACGATCTGAAAATGCCTGGGTGGCGATCGGACCAAGTATTGGCCCATGTTGTTATTATGTGGATGAAGGAGTAGCCGAACAGTTTCGTGAAAATTTTGACGAGACACAGTTTCTATCTAGACAAGATGATAAACATTATCTTCTGGATTTATGGGAGGCTAACAGGACCACACTTTTGCAAAAAGGTGTTCTACCGGAAAATATCGACGTGGTGGCGACCTGTACTGCAGATAATCCTGGATGGTTCTTTTCTCATCGAAGGGATGGAGCTCGTACGGGACGGATGGCAGGGTGGATCCGTCTCGTGGTTCGTAGTTAGTAGTTCGTGGTTCGAATGCCGAACAACGAAAATCGAACATCGATTCGGGGGTTCGGTTCGTAGTTAGTAGTTCAGGGTTCGAACCACGAACATCGAACCACGAATATCGATAAGGGGGTGGTTAGGTGGCAACAATATTAGTAGTCGATGACGAGGAACCAATTCAAGAACTTCTCAGATTTAATTTGGAAAAGGAAGGGTACCTTGTAAGGGTCGCGAAAGATGGACAGGAAGCATTAAAGCATGTGGCTAATGAAAAACCCGACCTCCTTGTGCTTGATCTGATGCTACCGGGAATGGATGGCTTAGAGGTTTGTCGGAAGCTTCGGTCTAATCCGAAATTCCAGCAAATCCCCATCATTATGTTAACCGCTAAGGGTGAGGAGTTTGATAAAGTTTTAGGTCTGGAGCTCGGGGCAGACGATTATATGTCCAAACCGTTTAGTCCGCGTGAATTGTTAGCACGAATTAAAGCTCGTTTGCGTCGCTTGAATTCACTAGAAGAGGCGGATACTCAAATTATTATTCATGGGGAGTTGCGGGTTGACGTAACTGGGTTTCGCGTTCACGTGCGGGGAGAGGAAACTGAGTTAACACCAAAGGAATTCGAACTTTTACGCGTTTTAGTTGCTCACCCGGGGAAGGTATATTCACGGGATGAGTTGTTGGAACGAATTTGGGGGTATGAATATGATGGGGATACTCGAACGGTTGATGTTCATGTACGTCACTTGCGTCTAAAAGTGGAAAGAGATCCTTCCAACCCCGAATATATTGAGACACTCCGCGGAATTGGCTACCGCTTTAAAGGATAGTACGATGATAAGTATAAAATGGCGATTAACTGGACTTTTTGTTGTAATGACGGGTCTTTCACTTCTTTTATTTTGGGTGGGAGAGAGCGTGAGAATGGCCTCTGACCAGCAAAAAATTGATTACGGAGTAATTTTTTTAGCTGTATGTCTTCCTGCAGGGGTTGTTTATTTCTATACCAACCAATTATCTCGGCGGATGGAGAAACTTCACTTCGCGACTCGAAGGATTGCCAGGGGAGATTTTGAGCATATTCAATTATCAGATTCGACCGATGAGCTTGGTCAATTTACTACGGAATTAAATAGCCTTTCCCGTCACGTAGAAATGATTGTTCAAAATGGAACACAGGAAGCTTACAAGATGGAAACTATTTTGGCGGGAATGCAAGAAGGCGTAGTGGCAGTGGATCACGTGGGTCGAGTTGTTTTAGTAAATGCTGCAGCTGAGAGGATTTTTGAACGTCAGGGAATGAATAAAGAACTGAAATATCTATTGGAGCTGACTTATGACTCGGAATTAGAGCATTTAGTCCGCAGGGTGCTTTTAGGACAGCTTCTTTCAGCTACACGGGAAACTCATATTGCCCAAAGGACGGTTCAAAGCCAGATTAACCCAATTTTAAGTGGGCAGGGTCAAGTAAGAGGCGCAGTCATCGTCATTCATGATGTTACTGAACTTCGGCGGCTTGTACAAATGAGGACAGAATTTGTCGCCAATGTTTCTCATGAGTTAAGAACTCCATTGACTTCAATAAAAGGGTTTGTCGAGACACTTTTGGATGGAGCGGCTGCAGACCCCTCCTTACGTGATAGATTTTTGAAGATTATCCAGGCAGAAACCTTGCGCTTGCAACGTCTAATCGAAGACCTGCTTACTTTAGCTCATTTTGAGGGACGGGATAATCGCATTGGAGTGAGTTCTGGTAAAGTGAGTTACGTTCAGAAGGCTTATGAAACAATCAAACCAGTAATTCTAAGTTTTGCACAGGCCAAAGGAATTATCGTAGAGGTGGATATCCCAGAAAATTTGCCATCGATGTTAATAGGAGAAAACCTGCTGAGTCAACTTCTTCTAAACCTTTTAGAGAATGCGGTCAAATTTACAACAGAGGGGCGTGTTTGGCTGCATGCATATGTAAGTAAGGAACACATTCACTTGGAATTCGGAGATACTGGCTGCGGAATCCCAGAAGAGATGTTGCCACGAATTTTCGAGCGTTTCTATCGAGTGGATAAGGCTCGTTCGCGAGAACAAGGGGGAACGGGGCTAGGACTTAGTATCGTAAAACACATGCTGGAAGACATTGGCGGTCAAATTAGTGTTACTTCTCAGCTTGGGGTGGGGACTGTCTTTACGTGTGATTTGCCACGAGCGTAATCGTGGTTTGTGGTTCGTAGTTCGTGGTTCGAACCACGAATATCGTAGTTAAAGGTTCGGGACCACTAATCACTAACTCTAACTCTAACTGGTGGTCCGAATGCGAACCACGAACCACGAATATCGAACCGCGAACTGGAGGATGTGAGCCGAATGTCGAACTACGAACCACGAACATCGAACTACGAACTGGGGGAAAAAAGAAATAAGCTAATGTATAGGCTTTGGGGTATTCTGTTTATCGCTCTAGTCGGAGGAAGCTTGTGGGTCTATCGCTCTAATTTTACTCCTGGAACTATAAAATTTACGCTGGCTCAAACTGGAACAATTACTCATGAACGTAAAGTTACGGCAACGTTTGCTAATCAGGAACTACCAATATCCGCTCCGTTCTCTGGTAGTATTCAATTTATAGGCGAAGATGGTCAGCGCTTCAGACGTGGGGAGGGTGTGGCAATCCTTCAACCCGAAGGATCTGTCCCTGGAACTATACGGGATAACACTCAGAAACAAACGATTCAAGCAACAACGGGCGGGCTGTTTTTTCGCCAAACCGATGGCTTAGAAACTATCATAACTATTGATAACTTAACTTCAATGGATTTAAATAGATTATTGGCTCAGACAGCTAACGTTAGAATTACAGGAGCTAACGTTCAAGTGGGGGAATTTGTGGGTAAAATAGTGAATAACCTTATTCCGACTCAGGCATTCCTTGAACTTACTAGTATCGAGGGGCTCACTGTCGGAAAGACGATACGTCTATCTGTTGGAGGGCAAACAGTCAGTGCGAAAATTTTGCGTAAATCAGAGAAACCTACGGGAATTATCATTTCGTTCCCTTATTATATCGATGGATCAGCAACCAAAAGGCGTCAAGAGGTGACCTGGATCTACCAATCTCCGACAAGTGGGGTAATCGTTCCCAAGAGCTCACTGTGGACGCAGGGGGAGGAACTCGGAGTCTTTCTTTGGAGTGAAGGAGTTGTGCATTTTAAGAAGGTTAAAATCCTTGACCAAGATGACAGTCAGGCCTGTATTGAAAATCTGACGAGTGGTATCCCCATCGTGATTACGCCCCGTAACGGACTAGAAGGGTTAGTAGCCGATGTAAAAAATATTTAGGTTTGGGCTTTATAAGCAGGAAACGACGAAGGGGCGTAGAATTTATTGCGAAGGGGATATTTTGATGTTGACAAATAAGGGTATTGAGCAAAGCTTAGTCGAGGTTCGAAAACGGATAGACCTAGCTATAGCTCGAAGTAATCGGGACCCGAGAACTATTCGATTATTGGCCGTATCTAAGACCCGGCCAGTTTCAGCTTTGGAGGAGGCTTATCGCGCAGGACAACGTAGATTTGCAGAAAATCGTGTTCAAGAATGGTTGGAGAAAGCTCCTTCTCTTAAGAACGATTGCGAATGGCACCTAGTGGGAAGTCTCCAGACTAACAAAGTGAAGTACTTAGATCAATCTGTTTTTATGATTCATTCACTTGATCGGTTTTCGTTATTAGAGACCCTTAACACACATGGGGAACGAATTGATACTATCTGGAGAACACTTGTTCAAGTCAATATCGCCAGGGACCCTGCCAAGGCAGGACTAAGCCCAGAAGAAGTGCCCGACTTTTTAAATTCCATTGGGGATTATCCCCATGTCCAAGTTCAAGGATTAATGACCATCGGGGCATTCGATGCCAGTGCGACGGAAACACAAGAATTTTTTCGTCAACTAAGGGTCCTAAGGGATACTTTGCAATCCACAAAGCGGTCAGGAGTAGATTTGCGTGAGCTTTCAATGGGGATGAGTGGAGATTTTGAATTGGCTATTGAAGAAGGGGCAACTCTTGTCCGAGTTGGACGTCAGATTTTCGGCACCAGGCAGAAAGTGTAAGTGCAACTAAGGCGACGACACAGGATGTGTCTAGTGTCGATTGCGCCATGATTCGAACAGGATGTTCGAGATTAATAACGTTTAACTCCAGCAGAGTTTTCTTTAAGAGCGTGGATAGTGAACTTAGAAAGAGAGGAAGATAGATTAATGGCGAAATTAATTGACAAAGTGATCGGGATTATGGGATTTTCTGATGAGGAACCAGAAGAAGACATCTTCGAAGAAAATGAAAGAGAAAAAAACGCCCAAGAAGAGGTGCGCTCCGGTCGTAAAAATGCCCAGGTCGTCAGTATTCATTCTCAAAAACAAATGCGTGTAGTGGTAATGGAACCGAGTTCTTTCGAAGAAGCCCAAAACATTGCTGATCAGCTGAAATCTCGCCGACCAGTTATTGTTAATCTCGAAAACGCTGAAAAAATGTTAGCCAAACGTATTGTAGATTTTATTAGTGGGACTACCTATGCGTTAAATGGCAACATGCAAAAAGTTGGGAATGGAATTTTCTTGTTTGTGCCTACTAATGTCGATATTTCTGGAGAGATGCGCGACGAACTTAAAGACAAAGGGTTATTCTGGCAGAAATAGGGAGGGATTCTATGTTGATCTTTCAAATCATTCAAGTTATTGATAAAGTGATCACAATTCTTATTTTCGCGATTGTGATAAGAACGTTTCTTTCCTATATCCCCCAATTGAAGGCCAATCAAATGATTACTCTTCTTTATGATGTGACAGACCCCTTCCTTAAGCCCTTTAAACGTTTTCAAATTGGTGGTTCTGCAATGGCGGTAGATTTTTCACCGATCTTAGCAATTATCGCGCTAAAATTGATTGGTTGGTTGTGCGAGCGGCTTTTACTTCTTGTCTTTTAGCATGAAACATTCGACAGATCGAAGCGGACTCGGATTTTGGAGTGGAAAAGAATTACGGTTGGAAGCAGCACATATTTTAGACCTGGTAGATATAGTTCTAAATGAAGAGTCTGTGCAAGTAACGACTTTTTTAAGCTTTGCCATGCGGGAGTGGGCTGAAGCTCTTCTGCGCAAGGAACACCTTGCACTTATGGCGGAGGGAGGGTTCCCGGAAGCAGAGCGTGTTCGAATTATTATTGCCCCTTGGGGTGAAACCTTGCATTCCACAGATGCAAACATCTCGCTACTTTGGGTGCGCCCAGCAAACCCTCGTGCGCAACTTGAACATCGCCAGATCTTGGGATCCCTCATGGGGTTGGGCTTTAGAAGAGATGTCCTCGGAGATATTCAAGCTGGTCAGAAAGGTCAATATATCGCGACTACAGCAGAAATTGCCCCATTTATATTAGATCATTGGACTCAGGCTGGGCGAGAGAAAATTATAGTCTCGCTTTTTCGGGACAAACCGGATGTACTCCCTTCTACAGGGGAGGAACGACAAATCACAGTAAATTCTTCACGCTTAGATGCGGTGGTCGCCAATGCCTTTGGGGTTTCAAGGTCAGTAGCGCAGGAATGGATTACCCAAGGTAAGTTGAGAAGAGATGGCTTAGTGATGAACAAAGTGGATATAAAAGTACAACCTGACGATATGATCTCTTGCAGGGGGCAGGGACGGATAAAGGTTTTGAAATGTACCCAGACTCGCAAGGA
The DNA here is from genome assembly GCA_001516045.1 of Desulfosporosinus sp. BRH_c37. GTDB lineage: Bacteria > Bacillota > Desulfitobacteriia > Desulfitobacteriales > Desulfitobacteriaceae > Desulfosporosinus. Next base: position 12,997 of record LOEW01000225.1, on the reverse strand, counting down.
TCGGACAGCTTGGCAAATCGTGCTTTTCCGGTCACAACGTCATTAGGGGGGATTAAAGGTGAATATGACTCCTCTTGATATACGAAATAAAACATTCAGCAAAGGGCTTCGGGGTTATCAATGCGGAGAAGTAGAAAAGTATCTCGAAACAGTAAGTCAGGAATTTGAAGCCACGTATACTGAGAATTTCGAGCTGCGCGAAAAGACTAAAGGGTTGGAAACAGAGATTAGCCACTATCGCCAAATTGAGAATACTTTACAACAGACCCTAGTTTTGGCTCAGCAAACTGCTGAAGAGGTTAAGAAAACAGCACGCCATGAGGCCGCTCTCCTACTGAGGGAAGCTGAACAAGATAAATTAAGCAAAGTGTCTGAAACACAGGTAATACTGAAAGACATTAGAGAAGAAATAGAGGGCCTTTCGCGGAAGAGGGATCTATTACGAACTCAACTCAAGTCTTTTCTACTTGCCCATCTAGATTTAGAAAAGTTGCAGGACCGAAATAATGACATTGCTTAATATGCTCAGGGTCTATAAGGTTGCGAATAAGCCTTGTTTCGTGATAAAATATTAATTATACAACTTTGAAGGAGAAGGATTGGCATCGATGAATAATATATTAATAAGTGAGCTATCTCTCGACTTTCTCATTCAAGGGTTTGGGTTGCATCAGGATGAGAATCAGTCCTTTGTTGGGAAAGTTGGGGGACATGAAGTCCAGCTCTTACCTTCCATTAACGATTTGCAAGCAGATCAAACAGATATAAAAATATTGAGTGTAGGGCACGCCGAAGCGAGCCAAAGTTTTCGCCCCGGGGATGTTTTGATGACTGGGAGTGATGATTTACTCGATCGTGCGTTTCAGGCCATGGACGAAATTGAGCAACGAGGAGTGGTCGTCAGTTTGACGCCCTCTCAGGATTCGACGCATTTATACTTATCTAAGGAACAGATGCATCCCTTCGTTCAGGAATGGAAGAGTCAAAAAATTTCCTTTATATGTCTGTGGATGGTGGATCCTATTGAATCGGAAGGTCAAGCAAAACTTGTCACCATTTTGCGGAAAATTCTTCTGAAGGAAAAACCAAGCGATAAAAAGTAATTGTTTGAACACGTTGATAAGGACAGTCTCTGTCAGGTAACCTCAACAGCGAGCGGGAACGGTGTAAGCCCGTGAGGCGAGACGGAAGAAAATCCCCTTGGAGTGAAGAGCTGAAATCTGAGTAAGTTCTTTCGGCTTGTCTCCGTTAAAAGACTTCCAAGTGGCTTTATATAGCGACAAGGGTGGTAATGCGAGTGATCTCGTCCCTTTTTAGGAGGGTCGATATTTCTCGTTTTCTTAATTATTAAGGAGGAAATGTCAATGGACTATCGCAATACTCTCAACTTACCTGAAACCGATTTTCCAATGCGTGGGAATCTTCCCCGTAAGGAACCGGAAATTCTCAAAACCTGGGAAGAAGATAATATTTACAATAAGGTTCAAAATGCACGAGCTGGACGACCAAAATTTATTCTTCATGATGGCCCGCCGTATGCTAACGGGGATATTCACCTCGGGCATGCAATCAATAAGGTGTTGAAAGATGTTGTGGTCAAATATAAGACCATGATGGGTTTTGATGCGCCATATGTTCCGGGATGGGACACCCATGGGCTTCCCATAGAAATACAAGTGATCAAGAAATTAGGCGTTAACCGTCATGCTGTGTCTACGCTGGAATTTCGTAAGAAATGTAAAGACTATGCCGAGAAATATGTTGGTATACAACGCGAGCAGTTTAAGCGCCTTGGAGTTCGCGGAGATTGGGACCATCCCTATCTGACCTTGCAGAAAGAGTATGAGGCAGCTCAGATTGGGGTTTTTGGGGATATGACCAATAAAGGGTATATTTATAAAGGGTTAAAGCCTGTCTATTGGTGCCCTTCCTGTGAAACGGCACTTGCTGAGGCAGAAATTGAATATGCGGATAAACCGGCTTCGGCTATTTATGTCAAATTTGCGGTGCGGAATGGGTTGAATGTGCTTTCAAAAGAGAACACATTTGTGGTGATTTGGACGACAACGCCTTGGACTCTTCCGGCTAACCTGGCGATTAGCGTTCACCCTGAGTTAACGTATGTTGTTGTGGCTGCCCAACAAGAACATTGGGTTGTCGCGGAGGGAATGCTTGAATCTTTGCGCTCACTTTGGAAACTGGAGCTTCCGGTTGAAAAGACTCTTTCGGGTAAGGAACTTGAAGGCGTAATTTGCACAAATCCCCTAGTGGAGCGTGACTCTATGATGATCTGCGGAGAACATGTGACTTTAGAAGCAGGTACCGGATGTGTTCATACGGCACCCGGTCATGGGGAAGATGACTTTCTAGTCGGAAAGAAATATGGGTTAAGCGTGCTTTGCCCAGTTGACTATCAAGGGAAATTCACGTCTGAGGGTGGGGCGTACGCAGGCCTGAAAACTGGAAAAGCAAACCCTGTGATCATAGAGGACCTAAATAAAAGCGGGAATCTCGTGCTAGAGGAAACGATCGAACATAGTTACCCTCATTGCTGGCGTTGTAAGAGTCCGATCATTTACCGAGCTACAGAACAATGGTTTGCATCCATTAATGGCTTTCGTCAGGCTGTCTTGGAGGAGATAGAGAAGGTTCGTTGGATTCCTGCTTGGGGAAGAGACCGGATCTTTAACATGATTGCCGATCGGGGAGACTGGTGTATTTCCCGTCAAAGGACCTGGGGGGTCCCGATTCCGATTTTTTACTGTGAAGATTGTGGAAAAGTACTGGTGAATAACCAAACGATTGCTAAGGTACAGGAAGCCTTTCTTCAAGAAGGTTCAGATGCCTGGTTTGCCCATTCTGCTGAGGAACTGTTGCCGGAGGGGATTACGTGTTCTTGTGGCGGGACAAAATTCCGCAAAGAGACAGATATCATGGATGTTTGGTTTGATTCTGGCACGAGCCACGCTGGCGTATTGAAGCAACGGGGTAACTTGTCTTGGCCCGCAGATCTCTATTTAGAAGGGTCTGATCAGCACAGAGGGTGGTTCAATTCTTCTTTGTCGACGTCGGTGGCAGCGTTTGGTCAAGCTCCTTACCGTAATGTACTGACCCACGGCTTCGTCGTTGATGAGCAAGGGCGTAAGATGTCCAAATCGCTTGGTAATGGGGTCGATCCGCTCAAGGTTGTTCAAGAACTGGGGGCCGATATTTTACGCCTTTGGGTTAGCTCGGTGGATTATAAGAATGACGTTGCCGCTTCCCCGCGCATTATGAAGCAAATGTCCGAAGCCTATCGGAAGATACGCAACACCCTGCGCTTCCTGCTGAGTAACCTCAATGATTTCGATCCAGTGAAGGATAAAGTAGCTTATCCGGAGCTTCAGGAAATCGATCGGTGGGCCTTACTTAAACTCTCAAAAGTAGTTGAACGAGTGCTTTTGGGGTACGAGACTTATGAATTCCACTGGGTTTACCACACAATTCATAACTTTTGTACTGTCGAGTTGAGTGCCATTTATCTGGATATTGTCAAAGACCGACTTTATGTGGAAGGGAAAACATCCCTTCTCCGCCGTTCTGCTCAAACGGTTTTGTACGAAGTCCTAGATGCCTTGGTTCGTCTCCTAGCACCGATCTTGACGTTTATGACTGAAGAGATCTGGCCATATATCCCTGGAGATAAAACGCAAGAGAATGTTCAAATGGCAGAAATGCCGAAAGTGAACCCCGAATGGATGGACGAGAAAATTGCTGATCAATGGGATCAGATTTTAGAGTTACGGACGGATGTTGCTAAAGTATTGGAAAAGGCGCGTCAGGAGAAATTGATTAATCATCCGTTAACCGCTCACGTTGACCTTTATCCAACGGAAGTTCAGTATGAGTTCTTACAACAGGTTCCTAATCTCGCAGAAATCTTTATTGTCTCGGACTTAACCGTGCATGAACCCAGCGAAGAAAGGCCAGAAGGCGTGCAACAAGCGGAAGGTCACGAAGGTTTAGGCATTATTGTGCAACCTGCTAAAGGGGAAAAGTGCGAACGTTGCTGGATGTTTCATGAAGATGTTGGAAAGAATCAAGAACATCCCACGATTTGCCCTCGTTGCAGTGCAGTGGTAAAAAACTTTGCCTAGGAATCCAAAATTTTAAGTAATCTATGCAATTTAGTACTTTTAAAATTTAGCAATTAAATAACAGTAGACTAAACACAGAAAAAAGCATATTATATAAATAATAATAAATATTTATTACCGAATGATACTGGCGGGAGAGATCTGGAAAACCAGACGCCGAAGGAGAAAATCCCTGAATCGCTTTTCAGGGAAGAAACTCTCAGGCAGAAAGTACCGCTAGTAGACGGGACTCTGGAGAGTTTCTTGTAACAGAGAACACCAAAGGGGATGCCGAGACGGCGAATCTCTCAGGTTAAAGGACAGAGAAGTGCGATGGTGCATTTCTTTGTCCTTTTTTGTGTTCCTTTAAAAATTATCTGGGTGACAAAACTTTAGGAGGTGCCAAAATGGTTGGAACAAAACGAACTCCGCTATATGAAGAACATCAGGCGGCAAAGGCTAAATTAATTGACTTTGGTGGCTGGGAGATGCCGGTTCAATATGCTGGTGTGATTGAAGAACACCATGCAGTGCGGAAAAAAGCAGGGCTTTTTGATACTTCACATATGGGAGAAATTGAAGTTCGAGGGAAAGATGCGCTGGCCTATGTCCAGATGTTAATTACCAATGACGCAAGTCTTCTTCAGGATGGAAAAATTCTTTATTCTCCCATGTGTTACCCTACCGGCGGAATTGTCGATGATTTGCTCGTTTATCGCTATGATTTAGAACACTTCTTTATCGTCGTTAATGCATCTAACACAGATAAGGATTATGCTTGGATGCTTGAGCAAATTAAAAACTTTGAGGTGAGTGTCGATAATGTTTCTGACCAGTATGTGCAACTTGCTTTGCAAGGTCCTCTTGCAGAAACAATTTTGCAACGCTTATCAAATGTTGATCTATCCAAAATAATATATTACACGTTTACTCATGGAAAAATTGACAGCGTACCATGCCTAATCTCTCGTACAGGTTATACAGGAGAAGATGGGTTTGAAATTTATTGTTCACCCAATTTTGGACGGAGACTATGGCAGAAGATTTTAGAAATCGGTGCCGAGGATGGTGTGGAACCAATTGGCTTGGGTGCTCGTGACACTTTACGATTTGAGGCTCGCCTTCCTCTGTACGGCAATGAATTAGGTGCGGAAATAACTCCACTGGAAGCAGGAATTGGGTTTTTTGTTAAATTTGATAAAGTAGATTTTGTCGGGAAGGAAGCTTTACAAATCCAAAAAGAGCAAGGGATACCCCGTAAATTGGTAGGTCTCGAAATGATTGGACGCGGGATTGCCCGCTCTCATTATCCCCTTCAAAAAGACGGTAAAGAGATTGGATTTGTCACTTCTGGCTCATTCTCTCCGACCCTCAATAAAAACATCGCTTTAGGGCTAATTCGCGCGGATCTGGCCGTTCAAGGGGATGTTCTGGACGTGCTGATTCGTGAGAAAGCTGTGCAAGCCAAAATTATTCCCTCTTTGTTTTATAAACGAGGCTAAAGCGAGGTTCGATGCACGATGCACGATGCACGAGGCACGATGCACGATGCACGATGCACGATGCACGAATAGAAGGCGAACAAAGTTCGCAGAATGATTAATACCTAGAAGTTCAATTCATCCTTCGATTCGCAGAATCGAATTCACAGTTCGAACATCGAGCTTCGAACATCGTACCTCGATGGCGAGGCACGAGGCGCGATGCACGAATAGAAGGCGAACAAAGTTCGCAGAATGATAAATACCTAGAAGACCAATTCGTCCTTCGATTCGCAGAATCGAATTCACAATTCGAACATCGAGCCTCGAACATCGTACCTCGATTAGGGCCTCGATACACCGGGCAAGATAATAAAAATATTAGGAGGATGATCACATGAATCCAGTAGAATTGAAGTACAACAAAGAACACGAGTATGCAAGGGTGAGTGGAAATATCGTAACGTTTGGGATTACTAATCATGCCCAAGAAAGCCTCGGGGATGTTGTGTTCGTTGAGCTCCCCGACGAAGGCACGACAGTGACAGTCGGAAAATCTTATGGTACTGTGGAATCTGTGAAAGCAGTCTCCGATATTACGGCTTCAATCAGTGGAAAAGTCGTTGAAGTGAATACGCTGGTCTTGGATTCGCCAGATCTGCTTAACAGTGATCCCTATGGGGAAGGCTGGTTAATTAAGGTAGAAGCAGATGATTTAACCCCGCTAGAAACAATGATGACGGTTGCCGAATATGAAGTGTTTTTGGCTGAGGAGGAACATTAGGATGAATTTTGTACCAAATACGGACAGCCAAAAGGAGCGGCTCTTAGCCCGTATTGGAGCTAAGTCAGTTGAGGAGCTCTTTGAGGATATTCCTCAGGAAATCCGTTTAAAACGCGCACTCAATATTCGTGGGGGAATGTCAGAGCAGGAATTGGTCAAACACGTCCAAGGGTTAGCGAATAAAAATAGAACGGTGGAAGAGTACAGTTCTTACCTCGGAGCCGGTGCTTATGAACATTTTATCCCGAGTTTTGTAGAACAATTGTTGCTGCGCTCTGAATTTTATACAGCCTATACGCCGTACCAACCAGAGATCAGTCAAGGGACACTACAAGCAATTTACGAATATCAGACTTTAGTCTGTGAGTTAACTGGGATGGATGCCGCCAATGCCTCGATGTATGATGGAGCCTCGGCTCTAGCGGAAGCAGCCCTCATGACTTGTGATGCAACGCGACGGGAAAAAGTACTCGTCCTACAAACTGTGCATCCGGAATATCGCGAGGTCCTAAATACTTATCTGTCGCCAAGGGGCGTGGAGCTTGTTGAAATTCCTTATCAGGATGGGGTTGTGGATCTTTCGGCCCTTCAAGCGGCGTTACAAGAGGACATAGCTGGGGTAGTTGTCCAAAATCCTAATTTCTTCGGTAGTGTGGAAAAGGCGGAGGAAATCGCACGGCTTGCGCATGCCAAAGGGGCTCTTCTGGTTATGGCAGTTAATCCCGTCTCTTTGGGGCTGCTAAAGTCTCCGGGAGAATGTGGTGCAGATATTGTTGTTGGCGAAGGGCAGACCTTTGGTAACCCACTGAATTTTGGAGGTCCTTATCTAGGCTTTTTGGCTACTCGAGATAAATTCGTCCGACGTATGCCAGGGCGGATAGTTGGGGTAGCCATGGATAAAAACGGGAAAAAGGGCTATGTCTTGACCCTTCAGGCACGTGAGCAACATATTCGGCGCGAAAAAGCTACATCCAATATTTGCTCTAATGAAGCTCTCTGTGCGCTGGCTTTTACTATGCATTTGAGTGCACTCGGGAAAACTGGGATCAAAGAATTAGCAAATCTCAATTTGCAGAACGCCCATTATGCCGTACGAGAGATTGGCAAAATTTCTGGGATGAGTTTGGCTTTCTCAAGGCCGTTCTTCCACGAATTTGTGATTGTGACGAAGGCTGAACCGGGCAAAGTCAATGCGTGGCTCCTAGAAAATAAGATTATTGGGGGACTCGAGCTTGCTCGCTTCTACCCAGAGCTCGATCATCACCTCCTCTTCTGTGTGACCGAGACGAAATGTAAAGAAGATATTGACCGGCTCGTGGCCAGATTGGGGGAAATCCAATGATAACTTCAGAACCACTTATTTTTGAACTCAGTGCTAGTGGCCGAAGGGCGTCTACCTTACCTGCTTGCGATGTACCAGAAGTTCCGGTAGAAACGCTTATTCCAGTAGAATTGCTTACGCAGCAGGAATCGAAACTCCCAGAACTTTCTGAAGTGGATGTTGTACGTCACTTTACTCGTCTTTCTACCTTGAATTATGGTTTGGACACTGGATTTTACCCACTAGGGTCGTGTACTATGAAATATAACCCGAAGGTCAATGAGAAACTAGCTCGTCTGCCTGGCTTTACAGCTTTACACCCCTACCAGCCCGAGTCCATGACACAAGGGGCTTTGCAACTCATGGCGGAACTCCAAGAAGATCTCTGTGAATTGACGGGAATGGACGGCTTCACTCTCCAACCTGCCGCCGGTGCTCACGGGGAACTGACTGGTATGTTAATCATTAGAGCCTATCATCAGCACCGTGGTGATCTTAAACGTACAAAAGTGATTGTGCCAGATGCTGCCCATGGTACAAATCCTGCCACCGCCGCAATGGCAGGATTTGAAATCATCGTAGTTCCTTCCAATGAGCGTGGCGGTGTTGATCTGGAGGAACTGAAAAAAGTCATTAATGACGAAGTTGCCGCACTCATGCTGACGAATCCCAACACAGTGGGACTCTTTGAAGAAAACATTATTGAAATAACTAAGCTAATTCATGACGCAGGAGGGTTATTATACTACGACGGAGCGAATACCAATGCAATTATGGGTATCACTCGACCGGGGGATATGGGTTTTGACGTTATACATCTGAATTTACACAAGACGTTCGCTACTCCTCACGGGGGAGGAGGTCCTGGATCAGGCCCAGTCGGGGTCAAAGGATTTTTGGCACCTTTCCTGCCCAAACCTGGGGTGATTCGGCGTGAGGATGGGACCTTTACGCTGGAGGAGAACTTGCCCTTATCCATTGGTCGAGTACGTTCGTTTTATGCGAACTTCAATGTTCTTGTTAAAGCCTATTGTTATATTCGAAGTCTTGGTGGGGCAGGGTTAAGAGCGGCCTCAGAGAACGCAGTGTTGAATGCTAACTACTTAATGAGTATTCTCAAAGAACATTATTTCCTACCCTTCGATCGAGTGTGCAAACATGAGTTTGTCATTACCCCCAAAAACCTTAAAGCCACGGGGGTGCATACTTTAGATATCGCCAAGCGCTTATTAGACTATGGTTATCACCCACCGACAATTTACTTCCCAATGATTGTCGAGGAAGCCATGATGATTGAGCCAACCGAAACCGAAAGTATGGAAACTCTTGATGGATTTGCCAAGGTTCTAATCCAGATTGGAGAGGAAGCACGAAGTGAAACAGATCTCGTTAAGAATGCACCGCATACCACGGTAGTGTCTCGATTTGATGAAGTCGGTGCGGCACGGAAGCCAAATTTGCGTTGGCGGAAAGAATAGAACAAGGAATTTTCACTTCTCTTATAGAAGTGGTAGACCTAGGGACAGGAACAGGGTGCTTAGTAAAACCAGCATAATAAGTAAAATGCCGCTCGTAAGGGCGGCTTTTTCTAAGTAGGTGAGGAAAAACGATGGAACCATTAGACGTGTTAGTGCACAAGGCTTGGGAAGTGCGGCAAGCGAATTTTGCGGACGAAATACTTTTTGACTTTCCGGCTTTGACTGAGAGCATTACTCTCACCGGTCAATCCTGTGCCCTTGACTGTGCGCACTGTGGAGGGCATTACTTAAAGGGGATGCGAAGTATTCCAGAAATTAAAGCCCAAGAATCCCAAAATACAAACTATGTCTTTCGCAGTGCGCTGATCAGCGGAGGGTGTACAATAGAAGGGAAGGTTCCATTTACCGAGCAACTGGATTTTCTGCACAAGCTTAAACAAGATGTGCGCTTGAATTTTCATGTCGGTTTGCTGGATGGAGATGAAATTATGTTGTTGAAAGATTTAGCGAATGTAGTTTCCTTTGACTTTGTCGCCGACTCCGAAACCATTCAGGAGGTCTACGGGTTAAAAAAAGGGCCGGAAGATTACAGTCGCGTTTACCAAGCACTCAGAGAAGTCGCACCGGTTATGCCCCATTTAACACTTGGTTTGAGGGGTGGGCAATGGGGTGGAGAAGAAAAGGCTTTGGATGCTTTAGAGGAACTAGGGTTAGATGGCTTGATCTTTAACGTTTTTATTCCAACGCCGGGGACACGATATGCGCAAAATCCGCCGCTTCCCGTGGAAGAAGTGATACGCTTTTTAGCAGGAGCTAGAATGCGCTTTCCAGACATATCTTTAGCTTTGGGATGTATGCGACCGAAGGGGAGATATCGTCAGATTTTAGATGAGGCAGCAGTCGCTTTGGGAATCAACCGGCTTGTCATGCCGACCCCAAGGGCGCGCCGTTTAGCGGGTGAGTTGGGACTACGTGTAATTCGTGGAGAGGAGTGTTGTGCACTATGAGGATACGCTGTTCAATCGGTACAGCAAAAGTATTAGGTTTAAACAAGATTAGAGTGGACGCCTTACCCACAACCGCTTATCTTATGGTCGGGGAACGCTGTCGTTATAACTGTGCCTTTTGTGCGCAAGCCCGTGAGAGTGGCGCGCGTGCAGACCTCCTTTCGCGGGTCAGTTGGCCAGAATTCCAGGGAGAATCGTTTCTTCGGGGACTAGCCCATCCGGGTGCCCAAGCTGTATTGCAACGAATTTGCTTTCAAGTCGTCCAAGACAAGGTCGCTTTAGAGGATACCTTGGAATGGGTCAAAGCCGTGAAAGGCAAAACCAATCTACCTATTTGCGTTTCGGCGGGTCCTCGAACGCTTGAAGAAGTCAAAGAACTCCTTGAGCTAGGCGTAGAACATGTTAGCATTGCTTTGGATGCAGCAACTCCAGAAATCTATGCTCAAAATAAAGATGGATCATGGACGGAACGCTTTAAGTTACTAAGTGAATCAGCTGAAAAGTTTCCCGGTCACATGGCAACACATTTGATTGTCGGGCTGGGAGAAAGTGAAGAAGATATGGTTAGGTGCCTTCAAACTATGTACGATAAAGGAATAACCGTGGCACTTTTTGCTTTCACACCGATCAAAGGGACACGCTTGGAAGGAGTAAAACAACCAATTATGTCTCATTATCGGCGGATTCAGGTTGCCCATGATGTGATACGGACAGGTTTGGCGCGGGCAGATTGCTTTCAATTTCGAGACGGTCAGCTAACAGACTTTGGGATTTCCGTGGACGAACTCCAGGAGAGAAGGGGAGGGGAGCCATTTCTAACCTCCGGTTGTACGGGATGTAACCGCCCATACTATAACGAAACTCCTGGAGAAGAACTTTATAATTATCCCAAGGCCTTAACCACAGAAGAAGTCGAAGAGGCCTGGGCGAATGTCCGAGCAGCAAGGGACAAGCGGGAAGGGGTATGAGTATGACAACAACCTGGCGTTATTTGCCTTATGCTGTTTATTCCGGAGCAAAGAATATGGCTGTTGATGAGGCCCTCTTATTAACTATGGCCCATACGCTAGAGCCCCAACCCGTGCTGCGATTTTATGGGTGGAGTCCAGCGACTCTTTCCTTGGGGTATGCCCAGAGGTATCATAAAGAGGTCGATGAAGAAGCCTGCTTGACTGAAGGGGTCGAGATAGTTCGCCGTCCAACGGGCGGAAGGGCTGTATTGCATCAATACGAATTGACTTATAGTGTCATCGCACCCGCGTATGATCCGCATGTGTCCGGAACGGTGACAGAATCCTATTTGAAAATTAGCCAAGCCTTATTAAGAGGTTTAAAGGCTTTGGAGGTTCCCGCCGAGATGGTTGCCTGCGGTGGACTAAATGAAGTTAGCTCTTCCGCCTGTTTTGACGCTCCGTCTTGGTATGAATTAGTAGTCGATGGTCGTAAACTTGTGGGGAGTGCTCAGGTACGGAGAGAAGGGATTCTGTTACAACACGGGTCTATCCTTCTTCATTTAGACGCAGACCTGCTATTTAGGCTTTTAAAGTTTCCAAATGAGGAGCTTCGTCAAAGATTACTGACAGGATTTACGGCCAAAGCCTGTGCGCTGGATGAAGTAAGTACGCACCCAGTTGAGAGGGAGAAGTTGGAACAGGAAATATGTTCCGGATTTTGCGATATCATGGGCATCGAATTAATCTATAGCCAATTGACAGAGCAGGAGAAGGCCTTGATGGAAGATGTGCTTCTCAAATATCAGTCCGAGGGGTGGACAAAAAAGCGATAAAGGAAGAATATTAAACTTTTACACAACTTTGCAGGATTTTTAGAAGGAAAGTTGAATATTTTATAGGTAGAAGGCAACTCTCTTTGGCAAAAAATAGGGTAATTGCTTTGATACACCAGAGATGGGGGCGCAAGTATGCAGGTTGAAGTATTACCGAATGCGGGTTCACCACTTTTACCCTACCTAGAAGATAAATTAGTCATTGTGATTGATGTATTGAGAGCAACAAGTACCATGGTAACTGCTTTAGCCAATGGGTGTCAGTCCATTATACCAGTGCTTTCACCGGAGGATGCCATTGAAAGGCGCTTAACACTTCCAGGTTCTTTATTAGGTGGAGAGCGTTATGCGTTAACCATTGAAGGGTTTGATCTAGGCAACTCACCCTTTGATTATGTTCCCGAAAAAGTGGGGGGTAAAAGAGTCATTATAACAACGACGAACGGTACTCGGGCTATACGAGATGCAAGCGCTGCTCCTAAGATCTGGATGGCTTCTTTTCTAAATATGCATAGCATTATTTTGGCTGTTTTACGACAATTTGAAAATAGCGATAAGCTTCAAGGGATTGTGGTGTTTTGCGCGGGTACAGAAGAACGTTTTGATCTTCCGGATACGCTATGCGCAGGAATGTTGATTGATGGGTTAGGGACAAAAGTAACCCTCAATGATTTGGGCGAGGCTGCGCGCATGTTATATCGCAGTTCGGAGAATTGTCTTGTAGATAGGATTCGCGGCTCGGTTCACGGAAAAAAGCTCATATCTTTAGGATTTGAACGTGATGTTGTCTATTGTTCTACTCCAAATGTTCTGCCGATTATCCCAGTCTTCGAAGAGGGAGAAGTTGTGTGGATGACGGGGGAATAGAGCGTCAGTGTCTTAGCACGGTCGCACACGTTCCACCGCTATTCGCTTGTCACTAAGGCTAAAACTCATAACCCCTGGGCTTTCTGCATGTAAACCGTTGAGTTTCTTCACGCCTTAGCGTCTGCGCTCATTGACGCGCTTCCACTCTCCGTGCTCCC
>LOEW01000224.1 GCA_001516045.1 Desulfosporosinus sp. BRH_c37 | reverse complement strand
GTAATTGATACTTTTGGTCGCATCGACATTCTAGTTAATAATGCCGGCATTGATAAAGCTAAGGGCATAGTCGGAATTGCTGAAGAGGATTGGGATCGGATTATCAATATTAACCTTAAAGGACAATTTTTATGCTGTCAGGCAGTGGCTGCCACTATGAAAGCCCAAAACCATGGCCGGATAATTAATATCTCTTCTCGCGCTTGGTTGGGTGGAGTTGGCCAGGCCTGTTATTCCGCTTCTAAGGGTGGAGTTGTAAGCCTAACTAGAACCTTGGCCTTGGAGTTAGCCAAGAATCAGATTACTGTCAATTGTATTGCCCCAGGGATTATTGAAACTCCTCTATTTAAAACTCTTCCTGAAGACGCCATCGAGAGATTAATGAAAATGCAGCCAACCGGAAAGATTGGACAGCCGGAAGACATTGCTTTAGGAGCGGAGTTTTTCGCAGATGATGACGCAAGCTATATCACCGGCCAGGTTATCTTTATTTGCGGCGGCAAAAGCATTTACAGTTCACTTTCAGTATAGTGTGATTTTACTAAGAGGGGGGTGGCAGCATGCATTTTGATAAACGTGTGGCTATGATTACGGGTTCAGGCGGCGGAATCGGTGAGGGAGTGGCCAAAAAACTGTCTGCTAATATAGGCTAAAGCAGGTAGATATACGAAAAGGGGGGGTAATAGTGCAGAACAATATAGCAGAAGGAAACGTTTTTACTAACATGCGAGTTGTCGAACTTGCTGGCGAATTAGGCGGTTATACAGGTAAGCTTTTTGCGGACCTGGGTGCTGAAGTAATTCGGATTGAGTCTATGGAGGGGGATCCTACCCGGTTAGAAAAACCCTTTTATGGGGAAACTGCTGGAATTGAAAATAGCCTTAGGTACCAATATCTAAATACAAATAAAAAAGGAATGGTTTTGGATATTGCATCTCCCGAAGGGAAAGAGGTTTTCCTGAAGCTGATCAAAACAACTGATTTGTTGATTGAGGGCTTTCCACCCGGACATCTTGAAAGTCTGGGCTTGGGGTATGAAATACTGTCTGCAATCAATCCAAAACTTGTGCATACTGCCATTACACCCTATGGCCAGTATGGCCCGTATAGGGACTATCCTTTTTCGGACCTAACTTGTTTGGCGATGGGTGGTATGTTATATCTAGCCGGTACTGAAGATGATAAACCAGCACTGGTTCCGGATAAACAGTCCTTTTTCCAGGCGGATTTGTATGCTGCTTATGGAAGTATGGTGGCCTTGATTAACGCCGACATGACCTCAGAAGGTCAGTATATTGATGTGTCCTTGCAAGAGAGTGTTGCCACGGCACAAGAGAACGCGATTCAAACTTATGATTTAGAAGGACGGATTCGTCGTGGATTGGGCTTGATAGAAGCAGGTCATGGAACCTTCAAATGTCAAGATGGTTATGTATATATCGTAGCGGCTATGGGAAGCAATGTTCATATGTGGTATCCCTTAGTGGATTGGATGATTGAAGAAAATATCCCGGGCGCAGAAGTTCTACGGGGCGAAGAATGGGGAACAACTGAACATCGGAGAAAACAAGAGTCTATGGCTACTTTTAAGACTATTTTCGAGCAATTCACATCAAAGTATTCTAAACAAGATCTTTACCAAGAAAGTCAGAAACGTAAAGTTGTAATTTATCCAGTTAACACGGCCAAAGACGTCTTAGAAAATCCTCAACTCATTTATAGAAAATATTTCAAAGAAATGTATTCGGAGTCTGTGAACGGTACAATTACCTATCCAGGGTGTCCTTACGAATTAGAGAAGATACCTTGGGAATTAAGGAATGGAGCTCCTGCTTTTGGGCAAGACACCGCCGAAGTGTTAAAACAACTGGGTTACTCGGCAGACGATATAAAATCCTTTGTGAAACGGGGTGTCAGCTATGTCAAGTAAGCGACCTTTAGAAGGTATCAGGGTTTGCGATTTTTCTTGGGTTGGCGCTGGTCCGTCCACTACCCGTCTCTTGGCGGAATTTGGAGCAGATGTGATTCGACTGGAAAGCAAGTCAAGATTAGATCTTCTTCGTCTAATCGGACCGTATAAAGACGGTATTCCTGGCATCGAGCGGAGTGGTTATTTTAGTAATCGTAATCCTAACAAAAGAAGCATTGATATCAATATGAAAAGCCCTCAAGCAAGGGATCTAGTCGTTAAACTGATTCAAGAAAGTGATATTGTAATTAACAATTTCACTATGGGGGTTATGGAAAAATGGAACCTGGGCTACGAAGATTGCAAAGCGATTAAGTCTAATATCATTTATGTGACTATGCCTACTCAGGGTTCAACTGGTCCTCACAAGAACTATATGGGTTTTGGGATAACTATGAATGCCTTGGTCGGTGTACATTATCTCACTGGCTATCCGGATAAGGTGCCCTTTGGTATGGGAACAAACTATCCTGACCATGTACCGAACCCGGTTCATACTGGTGTTGCTATTGCGGCAGCTCTCTATCATCGGCGGAAAACAGGCCAAGGCCAGTACATTGATGTTTCTCAAACAGAGGCAGCTTTGGCTGTGTTACCTACGGCAATCATGGATTACGCGGCGAATGGCAAGGTGCAAGATCGCATGGGTAACCGTAACCTGAATGTAGCTCCTCATGGGGTTTATGCCACTAAAGGAGTCAGAAGGTGGATTGCCATAGCTGTTTATAATCAGTCTGAATGGGAAGCTTTTCTGAATGAAATGGGAAACCCCGAATGGGCTAAGAGCGAAAAGTTTTCTTCTATGACTAATCGTTTGGCAAATCAAGATGAACTTGACCAGCTGATTGAAGAGTGGACAAGAAAACATGAAGCTTATCTGCTCATGGATCGCTTGGCTAAAGTTGGGGTTAGAGCCGGAGTATTGCAAAATTCTAAGGATTTGCTGGAAGACCCAAATCTGAATGAAAGAGGTTTTTGGGCTTACCTAAATCACAAGGAAATGCGCAGGAATGCATATAATGTTTCGCCGGCGCATCTGTCTAAAACTCCCGCGGAATTATATTCCCCTGCGCCATTATTAGGGGAGCATACGGATCAGGTGTTAAAGGAAGTCTTGGGGTTAAGCGAGGCGGAGATTGCCAAGTTAAGAGCAGATAATGTTATTGGTTAAGAGCTTATAACGAGGGGAGAGGATAACTAAATGGATTTTAGATTACCGGATGAGTTCGTGGCCTTAAAAAAGATGGTGCGGAAATTTACCGAAAATGAGTTGTTTCCTTTAGAACAAGATGTAATTAACCGTGAGTCTGCAAGGGGCACAACTGACGCTCCATCCTTAGCGCCGGAAGTCGAAAAGCACTTAATGAAGCGAACTGAGGAATTGGGTTTATGGGGAATTGAGGTTCCCGAAGAATTTGGCGGACAAGAACTGGGCGCTTTGGCCAAGGTTATTGTTGTAGAAGAAATGAATCGATCAATAGTACAATTCACTTTGCCACCAGATGCACCAAACCTTAATTATTTAAAGGAGTGCTGCACTAAGGAACAATACGAAAAATACTTGTTACCTTATTCCACTGGAGAAAAGCGTTCTGCCCTGGCTATGACGGAACCCAATGCCGGATCTGACGCCGCGGCTATCGAAACAAGGTCTGATTTTATAGATGGCAAGTGGGTAATCAATGGAACCAAGGCATTTATTAGTTTTGCTCCCAAAGTAGATTTCTTTATCTTGATTACTGTATCGGATAGAGTGAAACGCAAAAAGGGCGGATTTACAGCATTTTTGTTGGATAAAGATACTCCGGGCTTGCAGATTGTCCGCAATGTGAATACTATAGGGGATATGTTAACCTACGAACTCGTTCTTGAAGATGTAAAACTAGATCCATCCCAAGTCTTGGGTGAGGTGGGGAATGCCTTTATTCCGTTACAAAACCGTTTTGGAGTACGGAGAATGGAGCTTGCCGCCCGCTGCTGTGGTTATGCCGATCGTCTCATTCAGTTGATGATAGAGCAAGCCAACATTCGAACGACCTTTGGCAAACCTTTGGCAGAACGACAGGCAGTTCAGTGGTGGATATCAAATTCAACGATGGAGTTGCACGCTGCTCGTCTAATGGTCTATCATGCAGCTTGGAAAGTTGACCAGGGTCATAAGGATATGCGTAAAGAAGCGGCAATGTTGAAAGTGTATTGTACAGAAATGCTTTCCAAAATTGCTGACCGCGCTATCCAAGTCCACGGTGGTTTAGGAGTTTCTAAGGAAATGCCAATTGAGTATATTTATCGCTTAGTGCGCGATTTCCGGATTATTGAGGGTCCCTCGGAAATCCATAGATGGTTACTCGCCAGGGAAATCCTCAAAGACGGTAAACCTTACGACGCCTTTAGGCAGTGAATTTGAGGGGTTAAATGAAAGGAGTATGAACAAAATGGGTGTACTTTATAATAAAGAAGGTTATGTTGCTTATATCACCTTAAACAGGCCTGATCAATTGAACGCTTTAGACCCTGACTCATGGAAGGAACTTCATGAAATTCTTAGGTCGGCAAAAGCTGATCCGGAAGTCCGTGTCCTTGTTATGACAGGTGCCGGGGAGAAATCGTTCTGCACAGGATCGGACCTCAAGAAGAGCATGCCACCCGCAACCAGTTTTGCTTCTACTTATTTTGATGAAGATAATTTGCTAGCTCCTATGGAAATGTGGAAGCCAATAATTTGCGCAATTAATGGCTATGCAATTGGTGGGGGTCTGGAAATGGCCTTGGCTTGTGATATCCGGATCGCTTCCGAGAAGGCTTCCTTTGGCTTATCGGAAGTTAAGGTGGGCAGTTTGCCGGGATTAGGCGGGACCCAACGACTAATCAGAGCCATTCCGAAGGCTGTTGCGATGAGGATGCTATTAACGGGAGATAGAGTTAATGCTCAAGAAGCTTACCGGATCGGTCTGGTCAGTGACGTCGTTCCTGCTGATAAGTTAATGGAGACTGCCAAAGCCATGGCTGAAAAGATTGCGTCCAATGCTCCGTTATCTGTAAAGGCCGCTAAACAAGCAGTTGTAATCGGAGGAGATTTACCGGTCAAACAAGGTTCCCAACTCGAAGGTTTACTTTGGGGAATATTACGTGATTCCGAGGACAGGATTGAAGGGCGCGT
>LOEW01000223.1 GCA_001516045.1 Desulfosporosinus sp. BRH_c37 | reverse complement strand
AGCTATGACGAAGCGTATGAACTGTGGCAGGTTTGGTAATGCCGACCTTGTCTTTAGCCACTTGAAAGATGTGTTGAATATTTCTGGCAGCGATGGGTTTACCTTCAACAAGACCAGGGAAAAGCAAGTCGGTGGGTCTGTAAAGTTTCCAGTAGAGCCTGAGTATTTTAAGGTTTTCATGAGATAGAAGTGTCAAACGATCCTTGGTACCTTTGCCATGATTAACTCGGATCAACATATTCTTTGAATCAATATCTGAGATGCGGAGATTAAGCGTTTCGCTAATACGAAGGCCTGAAGAATACGTTGTCAAGAGAATCGTTTTATGTTTGAGATTAAGAACCTGATCGATAATGGAAAGAATCTCGTCTTTAGAAAGAACATGAGGAAGAGCTTTAGGCCGTTTGGGACGGATAATAACGTCGTCGGACCAGTTATAGCTGAGAACCTTATTGAAAAAGAGTTTGAACGCGTTGCAAGAAATATTGACGTTACTGTAACTAATACCGGATTTAATACGATGATATAGAAATTGTTTGAGTTCATCAGTGGAGACTAGAGTTGCAGGCTTATTAGAGTACTTTTCAAGTTGCCTTAGATGACAGAGATAATGGCTCTGAGTTTGTGGAGAATAGCCTCGAAGTTCCATCTCGAACTTCATAGTTTGAAGATGAGATGACAGAGTTTGGGAATGTTGAGACATAAAAAATCATCCTTTCAAATTAAATAGAATTAAACTGAAAAGATGATATCATGAAACTTAATAAATTAGGGCATCCAAAAAGCCACCGCGCAGCGGTTTAGTACAACAGCGAATTACCGAAATCTGAGATAATATGAATATAATAACCAGACTTCGGGAATACGCGGGACGTTAGTCGACATGCCCGTTGCAAGTAGTTCTATTAAGCTGGGGAAAAAATAAAAACCTCCACACAGGAGGTTCAGCTCAACTATTTGCTTCAATTATTCGGGCAATAATTCTATCAAAATCGCGGCCTAGAATTTCACCCACAAACTCTAAGAGCTTGTCCTGCTCAATGCGAAATATCTTATGAGTTTTTACATATGACGGTTCAGTCAATCCAGCTCGACGCCAGTTGGTTCCTTAAACCGGTCATGGTACGTAGGAGGAATCTTTGGCTGAGAACTTGTTATTTCAGCGATTGTAAACAGTGCGGAATCAGGGTCAACTTCTATTATAAGGATGGGCCTTATTTTGAACTCAGAGGGATTATCTTCGAAAAAAATATGATCTTGAGGCTTCTTCTTTGCAGTTGAAGGCATATTATTTTCCTCCTCCTCATTGTGTGCAATACGATTACCCCTATCCTCATTATCCATATCATACCACCTTCAATAGGCTTGTTCAATAATTAGTATGTCCATTTAACAGTAGTTAGAAGGAAACTAGATTATTTAAGCAGAAATCTTGGGTCGAACGGCACGTCGCCTAACTTCTAGAGATTTATGAGGGTGCGACACGTTTCTAGGACGATAACAGCCTAGGCATTGGTAGCAATACCGAGAAAACTAACATCTCGAAAAGTCAAATGATGGGGTAACGCCCTGAAAGGCTATTGCAAGGCCTATGAGCGTGTCTACGGAAAGAAAGCACACGAAAGTTGAATGGGTAAGCAAACTCTAAACATAAATGCCCCCTGCCATGATTATAACTTTCTTTCAACAGAAATCGCCTAAAACCAGCGTTGATTTTAGGCGATTTTTCTAATTAAGTTCAACTTGCGTCCGAATTGCGGCTCATCGTTCCCACTCCCATCTCCACCCAAGCCAGAGGAAGTGTCTTAGCTTAGTGAGCATGGAGAGAGGAATTGCGTCAATGAGCGCAGACGATAAGGCGTGAAGAAACGCGTTGGGACTTGTCCAAGGATGGACTGATGTCGCGGTGCCAAGACGATAAGCGGACGAGCTTATCGCCACACTGCAACTCATTGCGCATACTCCTGCAGTGTGGATTTGGCATGGAGCGACCACATGCAGAACAGCCCTGAGGTTTGCGTTTTAGCCTTATCGACAAGCGAATAGCAATGGATCACGATAGTCTCCAGTGGAGAGTATCGCCGAAGCCGTGATCCCTAGAGGAATACTTACCGGCGTAGGATATGCGAACGTGCTAAGAAGCTTCCTCGCTACTTTACAGGCAAGGCAAGCTTAGCTCCTTCATCGCCCTCTCCATAATATCCTTGTCCTGGACCCTAAGTACAACTTGGGCCTGTTGATGCTCCTTTTCGACAAAAGCATACATGTACTCCACGACAACGTCCTGTTTGACAAGTTGATTGAGTACTTCTGCTAGTCCACCTGCACGATCTGGAACCTTGATTACCCAGACTGGTGTTAAGGAGACTACGACTTTTCGTTCACGCAATTTTTCCGCAGTAACCTCAGGTTCGTCCACAATTATTCGTAACACCCCATAATCCTTGGTATCCGCCAACGAAAGAGCCCGCAAATTTACATTCAATTCTGCGAGAAGACTTATTACCTCGGCCAACCGTCCTTTCGCATTTTCGAGAAAAATTGATAATTGCAACATTGTTTTTAGCCTCCTCTACTTGCGTTTATCGATAACTCGAACGGCTTTCCCTTCACTCCGTGGTATGCTTTTCGGTTCTACCAGACGAATTCTTACAGAGATTCCCAGGATGTCTTCGATTTTTTGCTTAAGTCGTTCTTGGCGTCCTTCCAACTCTCTTACCTCATCAAAGAAACTAGTTTCATTGACTTCCACCTGAACTTCTAGTTGATCCAAGTTACCCACTCGGTAAACAACGATCAGATAATGAGGTTCAAACCCTCCCAAGGAAAGAATCGCCTCTTCAATTTGACTGGGAAAGACATTAACCCCTCGAATGATTAACATATCGTCTACACGAGCCGAGACGCGTTTCATTGTCCAGCCGACCTGTCCGCAGGAACACGTACCATAATGCAAGGCCGTCAAATCTTTGGTTCGATAGCGTAAAACTGGAAACCCCTTTTTTTGCAAACTAGTGAGGACTAACTCCCCTCGTTCGCCTACAGGTAGAGGATTTCCTTCTGAGTCTAAAATTTCCGGATAAAAATGTTCGTCAATATGTAATCCCTGCTGAGCAGGACATTCCAAAGCAACACCCGGTCCCATGGTTTCGCTTAACCCATAAATATCATACGCTTTAATACCAAGGCGAGCTTCGATTTGCTCTCGCATTCCTTCTGACCATGGCTCTGCACCGAAAACACCGATTCTCAGTTTTAGTTCTTCTCGAGCAATACCTGATTCCTCTAGACTCTCCGCTAAAAACATCGCATAGGAGGGCGTACATGCCAATACAGTCGTACCAAAATCTCTCATCAGCATGAGCTGACGCGCTGTATTTCCTCCAGATATGGGAACGACTACAGCACCTAGCTCTTCACAACCATAGTGTAACCCCATCCCTCCTGTAAATAAGCCGTATCCGTAAGCGATCTGAACGACGTCCTGCTTGGTTACACCTAATCGAGCAAGTTCTTTGGCCAAGATCTTTGCCCAGAGCTCAATATCTTTTCTAGTATATCCCACGACTGTCGGCTTGCCCGTAGTTCCTGAGGAGGCATGAAGACGAACAATATTCTCCATAGGTTCGGAAAAAAGCCCAAAAGGATAATTTTTGCGCAAATCCTCTTTCGTGGTTAGGGGAAGACGCTGGAAATCCTGAATTGAATGAATATCCTCTGCTTGATTTATTCCTACCGCTGCAAAGCGCTCTTGATAGTATGGAATATGTAATACACTCTCTACCGTATCACGGAGACCCTTCAACAATTGTTGTTCCATTATCCCGATCCTTTCTGCTAATTAATTTCTTCACCTAGAAACCTTTGACGTTCCACAGAGCAAGCCCACTCGTTTCTTGCTAATTTCCAATAACAAGCTTATACCAACTTTCTGCTTGGAGAACATATACTCATTAAGGTTTATAATACCTAATTCATCTACTTCTTGTCAATGCGCTGGTCATGACGATAAGTAGACGAGCTTATCGCCACACTGCAACTCATTACGCATACTCCTGCAGTATGGATTAGGACGAATGTCCCTGTAACATGGATGACAGGAAGGGACCATCGAAGTCGTTCAAAAGACCTCCGAGATTAAGGATATAAAGTCGCCTAAGATATTAAAAAGAAAGAGCCCTTCGTCACTTCATCGTGTGATCGAGGGAGCTCTTATTAGTGAACTCGTTCAACCTAAAGTTGAACATCGAGTTTTCGGTGACGTAAGTCATCCTCCGCGCGAAGTATTCGTTGAGGGCCGTGCGCTTCGGCGATACCCATCCTACGCCGGTAAGTTTCCTTTGTGGTTGCGGCTTCGGCGAAACCCTCCACTGGAGGCTTTCGTCACCGGAGACTATCGTCACCGAAGCAGAATAAGGTGTACACTCCACTTGTAGAAGTGGGAGTCTTACGATTTGGATAACGAATCTATTATATGCTTATCCTTATTGTTTATAGTCCTGCAAGGTTTCGCAAGGCTTCTGCCTTATCAGTTCTTTCCCAGGGCAGGTCGAGGTCGGTTCTTCCGAAATGCCCATATGCTGCCGTTTGGCGGTATATAGGTCGACGAAGATCCAAAGCCTTGATGATGCCTGCCGGCCGAAGATCAAACGTTTGCAGGATAAACTCAGAAATCTTTTCATCGTCGATCTTTCCCGTTCCAAACGTCTCAATAGAAACGGATACTGGACGGGCTACTCCGATGGCATAAGCTATTTGAATTTCGCAACGTTCTGCTAATCCTGCAGCAACAACATTTTTGGCCACATAACGAGCCGCATAAGCACCTGAACGGTCGACTTTTGTGGGGTCCTTGCCTGAGAACGCACCACCGCCATGGCGAGCCATGCCGCCATAAGTGTCAACTATGATTTTACGTCCCGTCAGACCGCAATCCCCCTGGGGTCCACCAATGACAAAACGACCCGTAGGATTGATGAAATACTTTGTATCCTCATCTAATAGTTCTTTGGGAATAGTAGGATATACAACATATTGCAGCAAATCACGTCGAATTTGGTCTTGAGTAACATCCGGATGATGCTGAGTGGAGATCACAACTGTATCTACCCGAACCGGCTTATTATCCTCATACTCCACAGTAACCTGTGTTTTACCGTCTGGACGCAAATAGCTTAAAAAATCCGATTTGCGCATTTCACTAAGTTTACGTGCTAGACGGTGTGCTAAATCAATGGGAATCGGCATATAACTTTCGCTTTCATTTGTCGCATAACCAAACATCATACCCTGGTCTCCGGCTCCGATCGCTTCGATATCACTATCAGTCATTTCTCCAGTTTTCGCTTCTAACGATCTATTCACACCCAACGCGATATCAGCCGATTGTTCTCCAATCGAAGTTAAAACTGCGCAGGTATCGGCGTCGAAGCCATATTTAGCACGAGTATACCCGACTGCACGGATTGTCTCCCTCACAACATGAGGAATATCCACATAACACGTGGTCGTGATCTCACCGCAGACCAGAACCAATCCTGTTGTTACGGTCGTTTCACAGGCCACTCGAGCATTGGGATCTAACTCATAAATCGCATCCAAAACGGCATCTGAAATTTGATCACAGATCTTATCAGGATGTCCTTCTGTCACAGACTCGGATGTAAATAATTTTTTAACCATTTAGTTCACTCCTTTGTTTCCATACCTAGGAGGCTGGCTATCTCACGAACGAGATGTCGTGCAACCTCAAGTTTGCTTAGTTGAGGGAAATCTATTCTTCTTCCGTCAGGGAAGAGAAAACTGACAATGTTCGTTGGGCTACCAAAGCCAGCGCCCGGTTTGGTGATATCGTTAGCCACCAAGAGATTGACGTTCTTCTTTTGCATTTTATGCTGCGCGTTTGCCAAGAGATTCTCCGTCTCAGCTGCAAACCCAATTAGAACCTGGGACGTTTTCCTCCGCCCAAGTTCTGCTAAAATATCCGGGTTCGGGACCAGCTCAAGTGTACGACTCGCCTCTGTTTTTTTAATTTTTTGCTCAGCCTCAACCGATGGGCGATAGTCTGCAACCGCTGCTGCCTTAATGACAACATCCATTTCAGAAAAACGCCCCAGGACTGCATCATACATTTCTAGGGCAGTCTGCACTGATATTCGAGTCACTCCATGTGGAGTTGGTAAATCCGTTGGCGCACTGATAAGAATGGTCTCTGCACCAGCTTCTTGAAGTACTTGAGCAATGGCATACCCCATCCGCCCTGAACTCCTGTTACCTAGATAACGAACTGGATCAAGCGGTTCTTGCGTTCCACCCGCAGTAACTAGGGCTTTCTTCCCTTTTAACCAATCCAGCCCTGAGAAAAACCGAGCTAAGGATTCAACTATCTCCACCGGTTCACTCATCCGCCCGTCCCCATCCGTTCCACACGCTTGGAAGCCTGTGTCAGGACCAATGACATGGATCCCGCGATCCTTGAGGATTACCAAATTGGCTTGTGTGGCAGGATGGTGATACATCGCGTGATTCATGGCCGGTGCTACAAAAATCGGGGCACGTGTAGCTAAAAGAACCGTCGAAAGAAAATCATCCGCCAACCCTATCGCCATCTTTGCCAATATATTAGCCGTAGCAGGAGCAACAACGACGGCATCCACATGCTCCGCGAGGGCGATATGCTCTACATTCCAAAGTTTAGGTTCGTCAAAAAGATCTAAATACACAGGGTTCGACGAAAGACTCCGTAACGTAAGTGGAGTAATAAATTCTGTTGCAGACTTCGTCATCGCGACGTGTACTTGAGCATTCAGTTTTTGCAAGCGTCTAACAACTTCCGCTGCTTTATAAGCTGCAATTCCGCCAGTAATTCCAACAAGGATTTTTCTCTCTGTTAACATTACAGAATCTCTTCTGGAGTACATTCATAGGTGAATTTGGAATGAGAAATCTCTTCGAGTGAAATACTGACTGGTTTGACACCCTTAGCTAAATCTTCATGCTTCGCTTCTTCCATTATCATCCGCGCCCGCTTGGCAACAACTACGACCAACGTGTACTTGCTGTCCACCTTACGCATTAGTAGATCAAGTGAAGGTTGTTTCATTTAGAATCCCCCTTAAAAACAAACGGTTTTCGTTTAACCCGACATTTTTCTGCCACTAAGATACTCTTGAGTTTATCAACAGCCACGGGAACTTCATCGTTAACAACTACGTAATCATACTCACTCACATATTCCAGTTCCTTTATTGCCGTAGCCAAGCGTTTCTGAATGACTTCCTCACTTTCCGTTCCACGTTTGTGGATACGTTCAGCGAGAACATCCAAGGAAGGCGGAACGATAAAGGTAAAAACCCCTTGAGGAAAGCGCTTTTTGATTTGCAACGCACCTTGGATTTCAATTTCTAAAATAACATCCATTCCTTCCTGTATCGCTTGCTCAACAGCAAATCGTGGTGTTCCATAATAATTATCACAAAACTCAGCCCATTCCAACAATTCGTCACGAGCTAGCATAGCTTCAAATTCCTGCCGCGGACAAAAATAATAATGGATTCCTTCCACTTCACCTGGACGAGGACACCTTGTCGTCGACGAGACAGAATATCTCAGGTTTGGCATCTGACGCAACAATTCTTGACAAAGTGTCCCTTTGCCCGCTCCAGAAGGACCAGATAAAACAATTAATAATCCATGATTAATTTCCACTCTACACCCCTAGTCTGTCGGATCTTCTATGTTGGTATTAGACTCTTTGGTCGACAAACGATGCGCCACTGTTTCAGGTTGGACCGCTGACAAAATCACATGGTGGCTATCACAGATAATCACAGCACGTGTGCGCCGACCATAGGTCGCATCAATGAGCATACCAGTATCCCGAGCTTCTTGAATTATACGTTTGATCGGGGCGGATTCTGGGCTAACAATCGATATAATTCGGTTGGCAGATACGATATTGCCAAAACCGATGTTAATGAGCTTAATGTCCAAGATGAATCCTCCATTACTCTAGATTTTGGATTTGCTCGCGCACTTTTTCCAATTCACTTTTTACGCTAACTACCAGTTGCCCAATTTTTAGATCATTAGCCTTTGAACCAATTGTATTGATTTCTCGGTTCATTTCCTGAACTAAAAAATCCAGTCTGCGTCCCACCGAATCGTTACTACCAAGCGCTTCGCGCCCTTGAGTTAAATGACTATCAAAGCGAACCAACTCTTCTGTGATCGATGCGCGATCCGCAAAATATACTACTTCATTTGCCATTCTAATTGCATCCAATTCAACCTCACCAAGGAGCTTTTGAATACGGTCCTGTAAGCGTTCTTGATAATCTATTACAACATTTGGTGCGCGCTCAGCAATCAATTGCAGATACCCAGCAATTAGATCAAGCCTTTGTTGTAAATCCGACGTTAATTGTACACCTTCAATATGGCGCATTTGCCGGAAACTATCGCAAGCTATCCTAAGTGCCTCAGCACACGTCCCCCATAAAGCATCAAGATCGATTTCAGGCTCTACAACCGAAAGTACCTCAGGGAAAGCGACTAAATGGTAAATATCCGTTTCATAAGCTGTATGTAAAACAGAGGCGAGATCCTTCAATGTCTTATCATACGACAGTGCTAAATCTTTGTCAACCTTCACCAATCTCTTCATTCCTTCAGTTTCCAGCAAATTAACATGCACTTCAATTCGACCACGCTGGAACTGCCCTTGTAATGTTTTTCTTATTTGTTCATCAAAACCAATTAGATGACGAGGTGTTCTCACAATGATCTCTAAAAACCGATGGTTGACCGATTTCAGCTCGATAGAAAACTGATAACCGCTTCCGCTTGCCTCGCCCCGCCCGAATCCCGTCATGCTATTTGCCATATGCCACCTGGTGAATCAATCAACCAGGCCATTCACCCCCTATATTGTAAAATTACACTATCATTATTAATGCATCTTACTACTTCTTTCTATTATTAGAACAGATTATACCATATTAGCTATATTACCCAAAACGTAAATTAGTGAAGCCAAATCCCTGCGTCGCTTTCTCACACTTCCTACGTACAGATCTGCATACTGCAGTTGACTGAGTGTTACGGTTTAATGAACGTATGGTTATACTTTCTGCCCTGGAAAATAAATTTTCCATTCTCCTGTGGTGCCGCGTAGCGGCATGTAGGTCTGATAAGTATGGAAAAAACCGCAGTTACCTGCGGCTCACCCATAGCTATGAGTATGATCCTAATTATTTATAGAAAATTTGCAATCTCCTTTAGTCGATTAAACTCAAGTAGTTGTATTTTTGTTTACTTATAGGATGATAAGGCAAAAGTTCTTCTTCTCCTTTTATATTGAGAAGGCCGATTTCTCGCTTCGTTCCGTGTAAGTTAATGACCACCCTCAGAATTCATTAACATTTTAGTCATTTGCGGTTTCTTCCAATTTTCTAAGCAGATGAACAGGAATGCAATTGCCGCACCCACCATTAATGCTATCATTACTGCCAAAAAGCCATAAGTGGGCCCATCATATATAGCCTCATTATTTAACCACTTGACAATTCCTACTGTTTCAACATTGAAAAACCCATTACTAGTCCCTATAACCTCCCCACCTTTAGTAAAATATACAGTGACATTACATTTTTCCTGTGGAGTATTAGCAGGGAGCTGTAAACTTGCATTGAAGTGCCCATCATTAACTTGGACCGCACTCTCGTTTAGACCGTACAATCTGGCTTTCTTATAAATAGTCACTAGTGAACTAATAAATTCTTTGGCCTCAGACTTTTCTAGCTTAACCGACCCGCTTTCACTATGCTTTCTTACCTCCGCAGCTTGAAAAACGACTGAAAAATTTTGATTGATACCCAGTTTTTCTTGCAGATCTTCTGGTAAGTCTGATAGAGGTCTGGATGAAAGCACCTGATACAATTTAGGAACCTTGGTAACAGAGGTATTTTCAACATTCATCCAAAACATACTAACTTTGCCCTTTTTACTCAAATCCAAGATTGAATCGTTAGGGGAACTAACCTTAATATAGACTCCTGCATTGTCAGGAACAGATCCTGAGATATTTAGAGTAGTTCCCTTAAAATTTAGGCTTACATCTACTTTTCCCGGTGAAATCGTTAATTTGTTTTCTGCGGCCATTGCCTGGCTAGCAAAGGAAAACATCAGCCACAATAGTACTAGTACTACCGCCAGTCGTTTCATCAGTGTCCACCCCCTAAAGAAATTAGAGAGGTTGGTGCCACAACCAAACTAACCAACATTTTAGCCATTACCGCCAAAACAATCACTGAAAAAAGGACTCTTAGTTGCTCAGCCGGAAGCTTTTTGCCAATCTTAGCTCCTACTTGAGCTCCAATGGATGAGCCAATCAATAACACAATTGCTAGGACTACATCCACAGTGTGGTTTAAAGAACTTTGGGCCATTGTCACATTGATAGCTGTAAAAATAATTACAAAAACGCTGGTCCCTACGGCCTTAATTGTCGGCATCCCTAACAGGTAAATCATCACAGGCAACATGATGAAGCCGCCGCCAACACCCATAAGAGCCGCCAGTACACCAATCAGTAAGCCAAGTATGAAAAGTGAGATAACCGAACAATCAATACCGGACACCTCAAAATGCATTTTTATTGGCAACTTGTTCATAAAGCGCATTGCCGCTGAATCTTTTGGTGTACCTGTATCTTTCTTACTTTTTTTCCTTAAGGAATTAATACTTTCGATTAGCATAAAGGTCCCTACAGCAAGAAGCATCACAACATAGGTGGATTTTAATACAAAATCAAAATTGCCTAAGGACTGTAATACTTTCACTAGAGAGGTCCCAAAACTCCCTCCTACCAAACTTCCAACAAGTATGATAAAGCCCAGCTTAAAATCTACATTCTTGTTTCTGCTGTGGGCAATGGTACCGGAAACTGATGCTGCCACAATTTGGTTAGTGTCAGAGGCAACAGCAACAGCTGGTGGTATACCCATCCACATAAGAAGTGGGGTTAATAAGAATCCTCCACCAACTCCGAACAAACCAGAGAGCAGACCGACTAAACCACCCATACCCAGGATGGCAAAAATCGAGATTGGCATTCTGGCAATTGGGAGGAAGATGTCCATCATTCTCCCCCCTTATTATATTGTAGGAACACAACTCTGTTTCTCGTCGTCAATATTCTGGCACAACTAATACCTGCCTTTTGAAGACCAATACCTAAGAGCATGGTTAGCAACAACAATCCAGTGGAACCCCAAGTAAAGTTGGCAACTTGTTGATCCTCAGGAGTATAAACATTACCGTTAACATCCTGCCATGAATATAGCTCTTTCGTATCATTATTTTGACTCACAATAACGTGCTTACCAGGATCGTAATAATGAGTGAAAACATCTGATTTTAATAAGTTCATACCTACCCAGAAGAAAAGGACGGAAAGTACTAATACCGCAAAACTCATCTTAACATTAGATTGACCTAAATTTTCCTTGCTCGCTTCGATCATGATTATTCCTCCCCAACGTTTTTTTAATTCTAACTTCCAGTGCATGCTTGATCTTTTTAGTACTTGATGCGAGACATCTAAAAAATATATAATAGTGTCTAACCTACTCTAATTAAGCCATCACCTCCGTGTATATGAAAAGTTTCACTATTTGTTTTATATCGAAATATATAAGCAAAATCTATGCCACAATTAATATTTCCTTGCATCCCTAGTTTACGGGCAATAATAAAGCCGGCAACTTTAAGCGCTGTCGGCTTTGGGAATATTTTTTCCCATTTCATGGGCATAAAATACACACCTTTGTTATAATAATTCATATTCCTTCATTTTCGCATATAAGGACCGTCTGTTTAATCCCAATGTGTTAGCAGATTCCTGCCTGTTCCAGTTGTGACCTATTAAAGTATTTATAATAACCTGCTTTTCTACCTCTGCTAGAATATCTTTGATTGGTCTTTTTAGTCTAAGAGTTATATTCAATTCTAAATCTGAGTTGATGCAAGACGGTCGATTCCCTTCTAAAATACTTAGGTCATCGGGTAAAATGACGGAACCTCTAGTCATAACCACAGCTTGTTCACAGGCATTTTTTAATTCTCTGACATTACCCGGCCAAGAGTAATTTACCATGATATTTAGTGCTTCTTTTGATATGCTAGTAATATTTTTAACATGCTTCTGCGCAAATTTATTAACAAAATAATCAACTAGTAGTACAATATCTTCTTTTCTCTCCTTAAGAGGGGGGAGTTTTATATTAACAACATATAGCCTGTAAAATAAATCTTCCCTAAATTTACCTTCTTCCACCAGCCTTTGCAGGTCTTTATTTGTTGCTGCCAGTATGCGGATATTCACTTTAATGTTACTTATTCCACCCACACGTTCAAACTCTCTCTCCTGCAGCACACGAAGAAGTTTGGTTTGTGCTTGGTGAGTTAATTCTCCAATTTCATCTAAAAAAACCGTACCGTTATGCGCTAATTCAAATTTCCCTAATTTTTGGCTGATCGCTCCTGTAAAGGCGCCTTTTTCATGACCAAATAACTCACTTTCCATAAGATTCTCGGGAATAGTGGCACAATTTATACTAATAAATGGGCAATGGTTACGTTTACTGTTCTTATGAATAGACCTAGCTACTACTTCCTTGCCAGTCCCACTCTCACCTTGAATAAGTACTGTAATATCACTGTCTGCTATTCTGCCAATTATTTTCGAGATTTCCTGCATTATTCTTGATTTCCCAATAAAACTATCGAAGGGATACAATTCATCTTCTAATTTTTCTCTAAGGATCGCAATCTCTGAGACCAAGTGTTTCATTCTTACTGTCCTCTGGACTGTAAGTATCAGTTCATCTAGGTTTAACGGTTTATTTAGGTAATCGTGGGCTCCTTCCTTCATTGCCTGAATGGCTATTTCAGTTGTACCAAAGGCCGTCATTAATATTATGGGCACTGTGAACCCTCTATCCTTAAGTTTCCCCATTACTTTGATACCATCATCATCCGGTAACTTAATGTCAAGCAGGATTGTATCTGGGTCAAAGCTCTTTATGGCTTCCATTCCCTCAGCGGCTGTATAGGTAACAAAAACCTCATATCCTGCGTTTTCCAGAACATCACGCAAAAGTTCACATACGCCCTCTTCATCATCAATAACAAGTACTCTCGCCATTAATTTCACCCCTTTCAGCTATTGGGAGAAAGACCTTAATAACCGTACCCACATTAACCTTGCTTTCCACCTCATATTCGCCCTTATGGGATTCTAAGATTTCACGGGCTATAGCAAGGCCCAAACCAGTTCCTTTCATTTTCGTTGTGAAAAATGGTTCAAATATTTTGGACAAGTTTCCTTCCGTCATACCACAACCGTTATCTTTAATTGATATACCTACCATATTTTTGGTTTTATCGTAAAAGGTTGTTGTCTCCAATTTACCCTTACCCTCTATAGATTGAAAAGCATTATACATTATATTCCAGAGTACTTTCTCAATTTGGTTCTGATCAATCATAACTAGGGGCAGTTCCTCCTCTAGAGAAGTCACTAGTTCGACCTTATCTCCATGAGCATCACCAAAAAATTGCACGAGTCTGTTAACTAAGCTGTTTATTTCATAGGGTAGCAGAGTGGCTCGAGATGGTCTGGCAAACTGTAATAATTCCTCGGTTATGTTAGATAATCTGGTCATTTCCCGGTTAATAATATTTAAAGATTTTTGAGTGGGCATATGCCCCTGATTCCAGAACTGCATATATCCGGTGATAGAGGTTAACGGACTTCTAATTTCATGAGCCACCCCAGCAATAATTTTCCCAAGTGAAGCAAATCTCTCCTGCCTGTTTTTATCTTCCCTTAAGTGAATTAACTCTGTTATGTCGCGGAAGTGTAAAAGCGCTCCCCCCAAATCTTGTCGTACATTGACCATAAGTGATGTACTTATTAGCAAGTGTCTGGGGTTATCTGCTAAATCCTTGTAAGTAACCTGTATATCCTTAACGGGCTTATTTTGAAAAAGAGTATTATATAAGCATTCTTTAAATGGACTGTCCTCTCTGAAAACATCATGCATGCTTTGTCCAAGAGGATCTTTTCCAAAGCCCAGCATTTGGCAAGCTGCGACATTAGCGCTGACAATTTTCTGTTCTTTATTAACTGTGATTATCCCATCATCAATGCTGGTTAAGATTTCTTGGTTATAATTTTGTACGTCAATTAGCTTGTTATACATTTGATTAATTGCATCAGTTATCTCCCCAAGTTCCCCGGGCGCCCGAGGAATTATAAACGTCGGGTCATTTGAGATTGTATTTAGATTGTTCTTAATTTCATTAACACTTCCGGCAAACTTTCTGATAAGGCTAAATGTACCAAAAATGGTAAGAAAAAATCCGACAGAGATAATTGTATAAACCACCTGTTTCATATTATCTATTTTTTGGGATATCGTTACGAAATCTGAGCTAGCCCAAATAGCACCAATAATTTTATCGTCTCTAATGATTGGTTGGTAGGCTTCAAGTTGACCATTTTCCGATATTCCGCCAAAGACTTGAAAAACTATACTTTTATTGCTAAGCGCGTCATCAAAATTATTTTTTCTACGTGTCGAGAAATTTTCACGCAGGTGAATGTTATTCCCATCTAGAATAACATCATAATCTTTCCAGTAATATCCTATATCTAAATTGGGGTATTTTCTCTTGGCTTCCATTATAATAGGTTGTAATATCTTATTAAGAGCTTTAGCCTGGTCTCTCTGGGGTATATCTCCTGCCCCCACATTTTTGATTATTTCATCATAAGTCCCGTGTAGGTTATCGTCTAGGTAAGTCATAGCCTTTTCCATAGCCTGGCGCTGACTATCAATCAAACCTAATTCGGTTGAGTGGAGCAGATAATAAAGATATCCTGTTAAACCAATTGGAATTAATAGTAATATAGCAATAATTTTTAACAAATGATCAATAAATCCAGAGTGTCTAAATTTCATTCTCAATAAAAATTCCTCCATAATAAAACTGCTTGTTATCTATTATACATTCTTTTGCCCTCCAAGATGAGAATTTTTTTTCACATTCTATGAGCATTATTTGCCCATTGCTAATGAATTTCCCTGCAATTAGTCCTTTTTAGTCCCTTTTTCAAGTGGCATGATTCTTGCTATAAGTATTTATGATGAAGGATTTCAAACGAAAGAGGCTAGCCTATATGAAAATTGACCTTAGACAAATTATGATTCCTTTGGACCAATATCCCAGTATTACGGAAGAGGGATCCCTTGATAAGGCAATTAATATCATGACAGAAGAGTTTAAAAAAAGGGATAAAAGCTGGCATAATTATGAAGCACTTTTGACAACCGACTCTTCCGGTGAAGTTACAGGGATACTTACCCTGCGTTCAGCATTAAAAGCAACCAGGGACTTTAAATATCCCAGCCTCCGTCGTAGGTTGATTAACCTATTATTTAATAATCCGTTTCCTACGAATAACCTTCAAATTAAAACCTTAATACAGCCCCTAAAGAGCCGATTGGTAAACATATCGGACGAGTTTGATGACGTTATCTCTTTAGTCTTAAAACATAATTTCAATATCGTTTTAGTCTCTAGCAATAAAAGAATTGTTGGTGTGATTCGAACTTTAGATTTGTTCTGGTATATCGACGATGTTATATAAATACGGAGGGATTTTTATGGTTCCAATCTACCAGTTGAATAATTCAATGATCCCAATACATTACTTTCTTACAATTAACGAGCATGACACAATACGTGAAGCTTTAAAACTAATGAGAGAATCTTTTCATAAGGGATCCGCCTGGCAGGGGCCTCAAATGCTAATTGTACTAAATAATCTTGAACAGCCTGTTGGACTTTTAACGTTGAAAAGTTTATTAAGAGCAACTAAACTAAAACAATTAGTAGGAGATACCAGCTTTAAGTCTGAGTATGTAAGCTGGTACTATATTAAAAAAAGCCTTGAGTTAGGAATTGTCGTAAGGGAAGTAATGAGACCGGTTAAGGCTTACTCTATTAACTATCGTGATTTTAATATTCATACTGCAACATTAATATTTACCCGTAACGGTATAAACTTTATTCCTATAATTGATGATGAAAAAATAATTGGTATCGTGGATAAATCGAGCGTCTTTTATGAATTACAATCTTCAAGTAACTCGTTGCCAGATAGGGTTGCTATCTTTAAAACGCTAGCTATACTTAAATATTTGAAAAACCTTAAAACTAATATGTCTATTCTTTTTTTAGGTCTCTTAGTTAGATACAAAAAGGGTATCTAGGAAGAAAAGTCTGTCCTATTATCAAATGATTAGGCATCTCTGTGCCAGTAACAGATTTCACGATTGCTTAAAACAGTCTTCAAAAATAGCTGTTTTATTGTTATGTCAGTATAAAGAAACAAGGAAACGCAAAGAAGGCTTGGCGAAACTCAAATTTCACCAAGCCCTCTTTTTTGATAATCGTATTAACCCTTTGGACATTTCAAGATCCACTATTCCGTCTCCAACCATTCACCCTTAAACACATACGTCGCGGGGCCGGTCATATATATGTGATTGTCTAATCCCCATTCAATCAATAAATCTCCACCCGGTAGATGAACAGTCACAGCACGTTCTGTTTTATGATTAAGCACGGCAGCAACTGCAGTGGCGCAAGCGCCTGTCCCGCAGGCAAGTGTAGGTCCTGCTCCCCGTTCCCATACTTTCATAGTCAAATCCTTTGGCGAATTGATCTCAATAAACTCGACATTGGTCTTACGTGGAAATAAAGCATGCTTCTCAATCGCTGGGCCCAAACGCTCAAAATCCAGTGAAGCAAAATTCTCCACAAAGATAACACAATGTGGGTTCCCCATGGAAACGGCAGTGTATTGGAACGTTTCCCCTAATACCTCAAGGGTCTCTCCCACAACAGGTTCCCCTTGTCCTAGAACTGGAATGAGGTCTGCGCGTAAAATGGGCTCTCCCATATCGACTCGAACGCCTTGAACCTGAGCCCCTTTTATAATTAGGTGAATCGTCAAGACACCAGCAAGAGTTTCTATACGCATTGGGTTATGGACTACAAGCCCTTGATCGTATACATACCTCGCAAAGCATCGGATGCCATTACCGCACATTTCAGGTTCTGATCCGTCAGAATTAATGATACGCATTCGCGCATCTGCGACGTTCGAAGGCAGAATTACGATTAATCCATCCCCACCTATCCCAAAATGCCGGTCGCAAAGCTGCTTAGCTATCTCCAGGTAATTTTCGTCCGCAGTAACAGAAAAATGATCCAGGAAAACAAAATCATTCCCTAGACCATGCATTTTAATAAATTTCATCGTGTTCCCACCCCTTTTCAGGGGCACGATGCATCGAGCCCCTTCAATATCATAGATATTATCACCTAAAAGGATACCACTCTAAAAGAAGTGGGTCAACCAATTTAAGAGAACTGATGAATTCAATCGAAAAGCTGAAAACCGGAAACACGTGTATACTTCTTATAATAATCTGGATTACTTCTCAAGCTCAGTCTTATTTTTCTTTGCTAGTAAATAAAAATAAGACATTTTCTAAACCTTTCTCAAGTCGCAATACTCTTACCATATTATGTCGTTTTGAGAATAGAGTGTCAACAATGATCATATCCGGCTTCACTTCCAATGCCTTTTTGATACAGTCTTCATTTTCACTAGCGGAGACAACATTGTACCCCTTTGTTTCCAGAACCCCTACCAGGGTATTTAATGTCGATTTATCTTCATCAACGACTAGCACCTTCTTCTTAGAGACACCATTAGATATGAGAATGGCGATCTCCTGCAAGAGAGCATCCGTATTTATTGGCTTAGTGAAGTATTTGTCAATGCCAATCCGGAAGCCCCTCTCTTTATCTTCAATGATTGATAAAATAACAATTGGGATAGCCATAGTATCAGGATCATTTTTTAGTACTGCGGCAACATCAAATCCACTCATACCTGGCATCATTACATCTAGCAGGATTAAATTCGGCTTACTTTGTTTGACCTTGCAA
This sequence comes from Desulfosporosinus sp. BRH_c37, assembly GCA_001516045.1. Taxonomy (GTDB): domain Bacteria; phylum Bacillota; class Desulfitobacteriia; order Desulfitobacteriales; family Desulfitobacteriaceae; genus Desulfosporosinus. The sequence continues at coordinate 17,003 of LOEW01000223.1, read as the reverse complement.
ATTGCTTCAATGCCATCTACGGCTTCAGATACCACATACCCCGCTGACTCCAATTCCTGCTTAAGGAGCATGCGGATATTGGCATCGTCATCGACGACTAAGACATTTTTCTGTCCTACATCAAGCGTATGTAAATTAGGGGCAACCTGTTTTGTCATCTGTTTAACAAGGTTATCCACATCAATCCTATTTATGTGATCACTCTCAGCTTTATCTAAGGGGATCGCAAAGCTGAAAGTACTCCCTTTGCCGATTTCACTCTCTACCCAGATATGGCCATTGTGCTGTTCAACTATTTGCCGACATATAGGTAACCCAAGACCGGTTCCCTTTGGCTTATCCGTCAAAGTATCTCCCACTTGCTTGAATTTCTCGAAGACCTTGGATAGATCTTCTTGAGCGATCCCAAGACCCGTATCAATAATGCTGACGATTATTTCATTTCCTGTAGCTTGAGCGCGGCAAGTAATAGAACCCTGATCAGTAAATTTAACGGCATTAGAAATAAGATTAATAACCGTTTGGATTAACCTGTCTTTATCTCCCTGGATTGGTGGCAATTCTTTTATCTCTTTAATAAGTTCGAGACCCTTTTGCTCATACAAGGAAGAGGTAGCAGCTGTTGCTCTTTCAATGACCTCCTCCAAGGAAAGGGACTCCATCTTCCAATCAATTTTCCCTGCCTCCATTTTAGAGAGATCAAGCACGTCATTGATCAGATTGGTTAGCCGATGACTTTCGGAAATTATAATATTTACATTATCTGATATTTGTCGTATTGTGCGGTTTACTTTTTTATCATCCGTCTTAACTTGAGGGAAAACAACATCCTCAAGCCGCTTCTGGATAATTTTAGAAAACCCCAGTACTGAGGTAAGTGGAGTTCTCAATTCATGAGAAACCGTAGACAAAAAGTCAGATTTTAATAAATCTAACTCTTGTAAGCGTTTGTTCTCTTCAAGCGAGATCTTAGCTTCATATTTTACGTGTACAATGCACCCTCCAGGCTGGTTTTCACCATTAACCACAGCGATAGCCCGCTCTCGGCAAGTTTCATACCCGCAAGCTCCACAGTTCAGTTCATCTTCTTGAGAATGTTTGCCATCGCTTTCTAATATAGCTCTCAATTCCTCTTCAGTAGGTGTCTTTTTGTGGTATTGTAAGTTATTCCAAGCAGCGGAAAATTTGTTTTCTTTAATTAGATGTTCAACTATTGCAAGCCACTCTTGGAATACAGGTGCTTCTACAGTATTTTTAACCAAAATAGAGTATCCTTGGCACTCTTTTGATTCATTTTTCAACTTAACAAATCGTCTCTTAGTGTAGTCAGTAATTATGCGCCGGTTTTCCCAGTAATCTCCTTCTACTCCCATACTTTTACCCATTATGCACCCTTCACAATACAAAATATCCATCAAAAGAGGGTAGCCGGATAGACCTACCCCTCTGGTCTTTAGACTTGCCATTTGTTTCAGGAAATTTGTGCTACGATCTTCACCCTCGATAATAAGATAGTCATCACTTAGTAAATTGAAGCCGTACTCTCCCGAAAAAGGTTCTAAAGCCTTCGTTAGCCCTCCTGATACAGGGAACCCTGCCCCATATAAAGCCTGTATGCCGTCAAATTCCGATTCCTCAAGCTTGGAAGGTATAATTCCACGCTCATCAATTAATTTGATCAGCTCTTCGAAGGTTAATTCTTGCTCATATAAACCCATTCCCTGGTCCAGTAGCTCAGATTTCTTAGCCGTACATGGGCTGGCTCCAACGATGTTTACTTGATCGTTGTTCCATCGCTTAACCAACACTGCTTGGGCTGCCATGGGACTCATAATCGGCGCAAATTCATCCAAGAGTGCGGGAGTATGCTTTTCCATAAAGTTCATTAATGAAGGGCAGGGACTGCTGATTATATGTACGTTCTCTCTGCCTTTCGTTTTTAGTAAGTCAGTAATATAGTTTAAATATACTTTTGTTACAACATCAGCCCCAAAACTAGCTTCGTATACCAGTGAAAATCCCAGTTTTCTTAAGGCCGTGCAGAACTGTTCAGGGGAACAGCTGTACTTCTTTAGGATAATGACATACGAAGGAGCAAGAATAAATGCTCCTTTTCCCTTTTCTAGAATTTTATCAAGTGAAATTATTCCAGATTGGTACTTCTTAGCGCCCCTGCTACAAACCTTTATACATGCTCCACAGTTTATGCAACTTTCTTCGATTATTTTAGATTTGCCACCCTTGATCATGATTGACTTTGTTCTACAAACCCTCAGACACGCCGAACATGCCTCACATTTATCCGTATCCGTATAGACAACTCCATTTAACATTCTCATATCTCCCTCTACTTCTTATTACAGGGATCAATTGGATATTTTTTGTGTGTCGGCATTAGAAATGTATCTTGGGTCAAGTTTTTTCTCTAATCTTTTCCCTTCCATTTCCCATTTGGGACAATCGTAATAATCAATCTGTTGCTGAGAAACAGGATAGCAACCGCAGGAAAAATATCGCCAGTAAACAGTGTTGTAACTGAGACACAGATTTCTATCATGATCAATCAATGGGCATTTGATCTTTATGCAACAATTGATACAATTTCCACAATCATTTTCTTCCTTCTGCCACTCAGCAGACAGTTTGATCTTGTTACGGTCAGGGCCTATGGAAGGTGGGGATGTTAATGGTTGGGCATACATGCCCCTGTAGTTAGGATCAAATATCCAAAAGGCGATGATCCGATAGAGTTGACGAATTAATCCAGGATAATATTTAAGATACTTCCAAAATGCTAAGTCATTAAAAAACATATAAGATGTGTATGGAGCCATAATATAGATAAACAACCCACCGGTTAAGATCGTCATAGCGATATTTAAATAGTAGAAAATGCGAATGGATGCCCATTTGATTTTTCGACTCATTGAATACACTTCAGGTTAACCTCCCTATTTACTAGTGTGTCATTATCTCCCAAAGGCCAAGTATTCCTAACCAATTGCCGATTAGAAAATGATTTAAGCTTACTCCGATTAAGTTTTTGTGTCTGGCATACATTCCGCCCCATAAAATCCCACCTATTATCGCAGCGATTCCCAGTTCTAGGGACTCATGGATATGAAAGACACCAAATAATGTTGAGGTTAAAATGGTTGCCCATAACCAGTTATAGCGACCCATTAAAAATCGTTGAATAGACCCTTGCAGCACTCCCCTTGTAAGAAATTCCTGTAGAGGAGCAACTATGATATAAGTAACATAATCCCAACCAACGTATTTCCAGGTAATAATTGAGACACCTTGAAATGCTGGTAAAGACTTAATCAAATACAACTTTACTAATACCAAGGCGATCATTAGGACAACACTGATGAGTAACGACTCCCAGATCGCTTTTTTGGCATTGACCAAAGTCACGCCAAAACTTGCTAATGGTAGCCCACTGCGAAAGACCAGCCATACATTGGCCAAGACAAAGATAATCTCAAGTGATCGGCTTGCGATATATTGTCCCTGCTCACCAGTCTGAATGTTATTCAAGAAGGCCAGTAAAAAAGTGTAAAAGCAGAACATCAATACAACTGAAATAAATATATGGCTAAATTCCATTCTAACTTTGATCGATTGAGTCAGTTCTTCTTTTTTTTGTTGTAAATCAGCAATGGATTCTTTTAAGGTTGCAATCAATTTTGCGTTCTCAATAGTTGCCGCTGTCTGATAAGCAACTGTAGACAACATTTTCAAATCACCGGCCGTGTAATTAATTCTCTGCCCACTGCTTACCATAATTACCCCTAGAATTTTGTTATTTATTGCCAAAGGGGCACACATTAAGGAATGAACCGCCGCTTTCCCGTGGACATAGCGGGAATCCTCAGGTAGTTCGTTGATAATCTCAGCTTTACCGTTTGTCAAAACACTGTCCACAACAAACCGACATACCTGCAAGATTTCTAATGAATAACCTTCAGGCTTAGACGAGGCCAACAACTCCACAGAGGTATTCTCCATGAGCAAAATAGAGAAATCCTCACCTTTAATAATCCTTTGCGCCTCTTCAATTAGGAACCGGGCCACATCCTTAGATTCATGATTACCCGCTAGTTGTTCCGTAATATTAAAATAAAAGGTGATTTCCCTATATCTGTCTAATAGTTCCTTACCTAGACTGATCTTTTCGGACTCTAAGATTAGCCAAAAGGAAAGAAGCTCTGCAATCGCCGACAATTGCTTTTCTCCATTAACCCAGCCAACAATCTGATCGTGGTATTTTATTGGATCTTCGAAATCCGTTTTTGTCTCATTCCCCATTAATATCTTACCAGTATCATCTTTGATACAAATAGAGGATTGCATCAGATTCTCTGTGTTGCCTATAAAAGATTTAAAACTTTTTCTTACGATAAGCTTGTTTAGCAGTTTTTTATTCATTCTGCTTGTTCTCCTTGAGACATGTTCTTTTGAACCAGCTTATTAGGTTAATTTTTTTGTACCTTTGGAGAAATTCCTTACCCAAGATCGACACCCCACGCAGAAAAACCATATAACTGACTACATATAATCCGGTACAGATAATCAATTTTACGTTTAAATGTAAGGACAAAAATGGCACTATAAAGATAAATCCATAGATTCCCCAGGAAATAGCAATTTGGAGAATACCAATCCAGTATTTTATTGTTCTGTTATTCGGCTTCCACATATCCCCCTCCCCTTAACTTAGTGAAAAACTTGGCTTACGGTAAGCGCTGGTCATGGCTCGCCGAGTTTCCTATAATCCCAGTATTTCCCGGGCTTTAGCCACGATCTCATCAGGATTAAAGGGTTTAGTCATATAGTGATCGGCCCCAACTTCTTGTCCTTTCAACTTATCGAACTCTTGACCTTTAGCAGTTAAAAGAATAATAAAGATATTCGTCATCTCTAACTCATTTTTCACTTTATCGCACACTTCAAATCCGTTCATTTTCGGCATCATGACATCTAGAAAGACAAGTTCCGGCTTTTCCGCCTCAATATTCTCCAAGGCCTCTAAACCGTTTTCCGTAACAATTAGCTCAACCCCCTCATCCTCCAACTCTTCCAAAGTCTGCTCCAACAGAATCCTGATATGTGGTTCATCATCAGCAATTAATAGTTTCGCCATTTCAGATTCCCTCCCATTTTTTACTAATTCCATTAGTAACTCGTCAGCAAAAGCTCATCCAGATGCCCTTAATTACCTTTAGCATGCGACTAATTCTTGCCTCAATTCCATCCTAATACACCCTTTTCAAACCTAAAAAAGCGATTCCAAATTGAAATAATGTTCAACGGTTATTATATCTGGAATATTGCCGGCTTAAATCACCCGAAGTAGTAGAACGGTATTATAAAAATAAAATAATAAATTATCGACAATTAAAGTTAAGAGAAACCGGCACTCAACAATTGCCGATTCCTCTTTAACATATTTACTGCTATTCTATGATTTTAAGTTCCCGGGCCCTTTCCACAGCATGAAAACGGTTCCCCACCATCAGTTTGTTGTAAATGTTCCTAGTATGAACCTTCACCGTATTGACGGATATATTCAACAATCCAGAAATACCGCTGTTCTTCATATCCAGAGCCAAAAGCCGCAAAACTTCCAGTTCTTTTTCTGTTAACGGCTCAACTGCCCGACTAGCACGACCGTAATTTTCATTTTTGGACGATAAGACCTGCATCTTTGGCACGGTATCTTTCTGTAAAATCTTAATCAATTTCTTAATATATCCGGTCGATACACTAACATTGCTATCCAGGGGACGTTGATTCATCCACCTACCTAACTTCTTCAGCAGCCTCAGTATCGGCACGCCTTCGTCAATATAAGTGCGCAGGTATCCATCCTTTTCAGCCAAAGCCAGGGACTTATGCAAAGATAGCAACGCCTGCTGATATTCGCCCCGTTCCTGATGGGCAAGAGCCAGTAGATTTAATACCTCGATCACGCTTGCCGGCCGGTTCTCGTTCTCCGTAAAAGTCAGCAGCTTGGTGAGCAAGGGAAATACTTTTTCCCAGTTACCTTGAGCAAGCAATACCTTCGCCAGAGTAATATATTCAAATTCCCTCTCCGGGCTCAGCCGGTCGTAGATACTCATCCGGTTCGTAGCCATCCATTGGCGGACTGATTCCATTTCTCCTTTTGCCAGCCACAACCTGACCCTGGATGCTTCCATAACCGGCAGCCAGTATAAGGCATCCATGGCTCTGATTCTCCTCCCTGCTTCATCTAGGGCGTTCAGAGACTCTTTAATGAACCCACCAGCATAAAAAACACGTCCCAGGGTCAGAAGACCGATCACCTGAACTTCTTCCTCACCGACTTTTTCGGAATAGTGAATCCCTTTAATTACCTGTCGAGCAGCTTCTTCCAGATCATTCCATTCATAGGCCAGTTCGCCGCAGACAACATTATAGAGACCAGTACTCTGCAGGCCAATCAGCTCCATAGCGCCTTTTAACTGTCGGAAAAAAGGCTCTATCTCCCTTAAATCCCTAGTATAATTAAAAAATCCCTTTAAGATACCCGGTATCCCCATTTTCGGCTGCATGGCGACTTGTAAAAATATGCTTTTGTCCTGTATAAGAAGGCAGGCTTCTTTTAACAAAGTGCCTTGCAGTTTCAAGTCATAGTGATATAATCTAGCCCGGGCCAGGCAAATTTCGCCCAATATTCGTTGCTGTTCTTCCTCCGACAGAGAGGGGTCTCTCCTCTCCCCGCATAGCTCCCCCGCCTTATTCAGCCAATTTTCAACCTGTTCAAACCGTCGGCTAAGGATCAAAGCCCAAGCGCCGCTCAGACATAACAAGGGATTTTGGCTTCTCCAGGACTCCGGGAGGACATTCAGCCAATTCAGCAGCAATTCCGTTTCTCCTTTTTCCAACATCCCTAGGGCTAGTTTTTGCAATAAAAGAACAGCTTGGGAAAAACATTCTCCTTCGATAAAGTGGTGAACAGCATCGGTCAAAAAACCATTCCTTTCATACCACTCACCGGCCAATCTGTGCAGTGAGTTTCGCTGAGTAGCGTTTTCCCGTCCCCAACGGCTCTGCAGGAATTCGGCAAACAGGTGGTGGTATCGGTACCAATACCCTTCCGGACCCAGAACCGTAATAAAGGCATTTTTTTTCGCCAATCTTCCCAACACTTCCTCACTGCCTGTTTGGCCGGTTACCGCATCACACAAAGGCCCGTACAACTTGTCCAGTATCGAAGTCTTGAGCAGAAATGTTCTTTCATTGTCCGGCCACTGATTCAACACCTCATCAAATAAATAGCCGGACAGATACTGGTTATTCCCTTTAAGACCATAGATCGCTCCTAAAATATCATGGCTGTCCTTCATGGATAGGGCAGCCAAGTGAAGACCAGCGGCCCAGCCCTCGGTCCTGGCCTCCAGCTCGATCGCCTCCTCCCAGGTGAGGGTGAGGTCCCTGCTGCGGCAAAAAGCCGCAATCTCTTCCTGTGTAAAACGCAGTCCCGGCGTCAGCAGTTCCTTCAGCATCCCTTTGCCCATCATCCGAGCAACGGAAAAGAACGGCAATTCCCTGCTAATGAGAATAATATGCATGAAATCCGGCATATACTGCAATAAAAATACAAAAGAGTCGTGAATAACCGGGTTTTTAATAAGATGAAAATCGTCTAACACTAGAGTAAATTCCTGTGACAAACCCAAAATGTCATCGATAAGTAAGGATAAAGCCTTCTCAACCTGGGGCATCCCTATAGAACGCAAAACAACCGCTGCCTTTTCACCGATCCCAGGGATAATCTGTTCCAGGGCCATAAGTAAATAACTCCAGAAATTTACCGGATCATTGTCGCCCTCGTCAATGGAAAACCAGGTTACAGGTAAGTTGTTCTGCCGGGCCCACTCCGCCACTGCTGTCGTCTTACCGTATCCAGCGGGAGCAACCACTAGATTCAGCCTGTAATTAAGACTCTTGTTTAGTTCTTGGGTGAGTCGGGGGCGGGGTAGCAGTTCATGTGCCTGGGGGATAAACAGTTTTGTTTTCATCAAAACCGGACGTGTTTTGTGAGTTTCCTCCGGCAGCAATACATTACTCATCATGTCAATTCAATTCTCCAGTTCACAGCTTAATTCAAACTCAAACCCATCTAATTATCATAATAATCCAACTTTTTTTGTGAGAAAAACTAAAATGACCTGAAGGATGTTGTCAGCTACCTCAATACGCTGTCCCCACAGGTCTCAATTAAATATTACAATCTGATTGTAGAAAAAATGACCTTGTCGTACCTGCTAATACACCTCATAGCCTCCTTACATTTTCTTAAGCAACGAGGCTTCTTCTTCATGCTATTTTTAGGTGATTAACTTGGATTACTTGGATTACTTCTATTCTTAATAATGTCCACGACAACTGATTATATTAATACTTTTTCCCTCAATAGCGTATATTAATCGATGCTCGTCTGTTATCCTTCTACTCCAAAAACCAGCTAGTTCATGTTTTAATGCTTCAGGTTTTCCAATTCCGGAATTGCCATTTCGTTCGATATCTTTGATAAGTTCGTTTATTCGCTTTAGTATAAGCTTGTTTTCAATCTGCCAGTACAGATATTCTACCCAGGCAATTTGGGTAAATAGCTTATTCATCCGAGAGTTCCACTCTTATTGTTTTTCCAGCTTTCAACTCTTCGATAGAATTAATCAGTTTATTATAGTAATCCGGATTACTTCTCACGTAAAGGTTTTCTATGAGATTATTGTACTCTGTTTCGGATAAAAGAACTATATTTCCTCCACTCTTTCTAGTAACTATTATAGTTTCAAAGTCATTATTGGCAGTATCACAGTATTCTTTCAAGTTTTCTCTTAAGGTTGAATAATTAACTGCAAGCATAAACGCACCCCCATCTGTACAATATATTGTACAATATATTCAGATATCATTCAAATGTTTTCTTTAAATAAGATAGGGTCACAATGCCATATGCCCTTAAATCGATGCCCGAGGTTCGAAGTTCGAAGTTCGAATATAGGTACCAAATACCGCACATTTAACCCCTAAATAGGTTCATCTCATCCTAATGATAATATCCCTTTCATGAGCAGAGTTTAATATATTCTACGCTTTATCTCTTTGTAAGAAGACTATACGGAATGAGATGGGGCAACCATTTATAACAAATATACACGGGGAGGGAAAGAGCTATACGTTATACGAGGCACGAAGTTCGATGCTCAAATTTCCAACTTCGAACCTCGTGCCTCGAACCTCGAGCCTCGAATTACCCCTTAGCAATGATCGTTTTTCCTTGCCAACTGTTCTTTAAAAGTCGGACAAACCCAATTAGAACGGACGGACCACCCGCAACACACAGGATAAAAATCCATTGCCAACTAACTAAAGGCGCAGTCTTAAAGATTACTTGTAAAGGAGGTAAATAAATTACGCTCAGTTGCATGATCGTTGAAATCAAAACCGCTCCAACAAGATAGGGATTTGTAAAGAGCCCCACTTCGAAGACCCCTCGTTCTTCAGAACGGCAATCAAACACATGAAACAACTGAGAAAACACTAGAGTTGTAAAAGCCATAGTTCGCGCATCTAACATATTTAACCCCATGAAGAGGCCAGCTACGAACACAAAGAGTGTACCAAGTCCGATCATGGTGCCCCTTATCCCTATTTTACTAGCCAACCCTCGCGCGAAAATACTCTCTTCTGGAGCCCTAGGCGAACGATTCATTATGCCTGGTTCAGCACCGTCGACCCCCAAAGCCATCGCAGGTAAACCATCAGTCACTAGATTAACCCAGAGGATTTGAATTGGTAGCAAAGGAAGTGGTAACCCAACAAGTGTCGCTAAAAACATTGTTAGAACTTCTCCTAAATTACAGGAAAGTAAGTAACGAATAAACTTACGAATGTTGTCGTAAATTCCACGACCCTCTTCCACTGCGGCTACAATTGTGGCAAAATTATCATCGCCTAAAACCATTGCAGAAGCTTCTTTTGTTACATCCGTTCCAGTTAAGCCCATAGCGACCCCGATATCCGCTTCTTTAACCGCTGGAGCGTCATTCACTCCGTCCCCTGTCATAGCAACCACTTGCCCTCGTTTTTTAAAGGCACGCACAATTCTCAGTTTATCTTTCGGCGTCACACGAGCATAGACAGAAATATCCATTACCCGCTCTTCTAAATCCCTTTCAGACATCCGTTCAAGTTCTTCTCCGGTGATGACTCCGCTCCTTGATCCTCGAAACATTCCCAACTCCTGAGCGACGGCTTCTGCGGTTAAGCGATGATCGCCCGTAATCATGACCGGTTTAATACCGGCTTGCCGACAAACCTTGATCGCTTTGACCGCACTAGGTCGCGGTGGATCAATCATTCCCAACAATCCAACAAACGTCAATCCTTCTTCGACATGCTCATCCAGTGGGTCTGACTCTGACAGGGGTTTCTCGGCAACTGCCAAGACGCGGAGAGCATGCCGAGCCATTTCATCATTGGCACGCATGATGCTTTGCTTACGTTCAGTCGACAACCCCACGACCCCATTTGCGGTCAACTCTTGTCGACAAAGTCTAAGCACCATGTCCGGAGCCCCTTTGACGTAGGCCCTACGCCCCTGCTTGGTTTGATAGACGACACTCATACGTTTCCGGTCCGAGTCAAAGGGCAGCTCACCGATTCGCTCTTGTTTGCGTTCCAAAACCTCTCGCCAGATCCCCGCCTTAGCGGCAGCTACCAGCATGGCCCCTTCAGTCGGATCTCCATCAATACCCCACGGAGCATCATTGCCTTTCGATCGAAAGAGCCCAACTACTTGAACCCCTTTTTTAGTCAAAGTGGAATTATTGCAAAGTGCTGCAATTTTTAAACCTGTTCGAAGAGGATCCCGTTCTTTCTCCGGATCAGCGCCATTAAAATCCCCTTTCGGATCATACCCTTGTCCAGAGACGGTAACTCTTCGTCCATCTGAATAAATTTGACGTACCGTCATTTCATTTTGGGTCAACGTACCCGTCTTGTCAGAACAGATCACCGTCGCACACCCTAAGGTCTCAACGGCAGGAAGTTTCCTGATAATCGCTTGTCGCTTCACCATTCTTTGCACACCGACAGCCAAAGCCACTGTGACAATCGCTGGTAAGCCTTCCGGAATAGCCGCCACTGCTAACGACACTCCCGTAAAAAACATTTTGTAAAAGTCCTCACCTCTTAATATTCCCGTTACCACCACCGCAGCACAAACGAGGAAACTGATCAAGACTAACCATTTACCAAGCTCAGCTAAACGCTTTTGCAAGGGTGTTTCTTCATCTTCCACACTTTGGATCATTCCTGCAATTACGCCCATTTCCGTTTCCATACCGGTTGCCACAACCACGCCCGCCCCACGTCCATTGACTACTGAGGTTCCCATATACCCCATATTCTTCCGATCTGCCATAGGTGTAAGTTCTTCTTGTATCGGCACGATACTTTTACTAACGGGATGAGATTCCCCCGTGAGTGCGGATTCTTCCACTTGCATATTGACTGCCTGAATCCAACGAACATCAGCCGGAATACGATCCCCTGCTTCCAGCAGCACAATATCCCCAGGCACAACATCAGCAGCAGGGATTTTTCTTTCTATGCCTTCCCGAAGAACCCGCGCTTCAGGGGCAGTCAGAGAACGAAGTGACTCCATAGAGCGCTCCGCTCGATACTCTTGAACAAAACCAAGAATGGCATTGATAATAAGAATGGCCAAGATTGTAACTGCATCTGCTATTTCACCCAGAAGACCAGATACCACCGTGGCAGCTAGTAAGACCAAAACCATAAAATCCTTAAATTGCCCAAGAAAAAGGAAAACAGGGTGCACCCCTTTCTTAACAGCTAAGACATTTTTTCCGACCTCAAGCAACCGCCGGTGAACCTCCTTAACACTTAATCCTTTTCCCGGATGTACATCCAAGACCTTGGCCACATCGAGCCAAGGTAATACATGCCAAGCCTGTTGCCGCATGCCTTTCCTCCTCCTTTTCGTGCATCGCGCCTCGTGCATCCTGCCTCATATTTCGTGCATCGTGCATCGCGTCTCGTGCCTCGCTTTTGTAGTACATGCTTATTCCCTAAGACGCTGAAAAATGCCTCGGTAGAACAAGTGTGTTATACTAAAAAAGCAATTCAAGTGATTAAAAGGAGTTTTTTTCATGGCCTTAGACGGTGTAACCCTCGCCTATCTGATCAACGAGCTTGCTCCCCAACTGATCGGAGCACGTATTGATAAAATTTTTCAACCGGAAAAGGATGAGATCCATTTATTATTGAGGCAACAGGGATCAAGGCGCCTCCTACTTAGTACCAGTGCAACCTCCCCTCGCTTCCACCTCACTCGGGAAACCAAGAAGAACCCGACCACTCCCCCCATGTTTTGTATGATTTTACGCAAGTACCTCGAAGGCGGCAAACTTATCAGCCTGCACCAAAGCGAACTTGAACGTGTCGTAACCTTTGGAATTCAAAATTACAACGACCGTGGCGATCTAGTCACCTTACATCTTCACTTGGAAATCATGGGAAAACACAGCAATCTCATCCTCGTTGATCCGACAACTGATGCGATTCTCGACGGACTTAAACGGTACTCTCATGCAGTAAGTCGCTATCGAGAAGTATTGCCGGGCCGGACCTATCTCGTCCCTCCCTCTCAGGGAAAACGACCTCCCATTGAGGACGAAGAGCTTTGGCGTAAGGCACTTTATGAGGAAGATCTTGATCAGCCCATAACTGGCGTTTTGCTCGCCCTCTTTGCCGGCATCAGCCCAGAATTGGCCCGAGAAATTGTCATTCAAGCAGGATTAACTACAGACATTCGCCTCCATCAGTGCGGTGATATTGATTTTTCACGGCTTTTTCAGGCTTATCGTAGGTTAAGCAACCCCGAGGGTGTTCCCGACATTCAACCATGCCTTTATTATAAAACTTCGCTCCAGTCCCCTCCCGTAGCGTTCAGCTTTGCCCCATTTCAACAATACCAAGAATTAAGAATGGAAAACATGCCCTCATTAAATGAAGCAATTGCGAGCTTTTATCAATCGAAATCGAGCAATAATACCCTTGAATCAAAACGCGGCTCTCTTAGAAAAATCGTTCAAGAACAACACGCCCATTTCAAGAAGAAACTCAAAATATATATGGAAGCTGAATCGACGGCCAAATCCAGCCTAATGTATCAACAATGGGGAGAACTCCTTACTACAAACCTCTATCTAATTCCTCAAGGATCGGCTGAAGCCACCGTAGAGAATTATTATGACCCTGCACTCTCTAAAGTAGTCATTCCCCTCAATCCCCATATCAGTGCCATCGACAACGCCCAGCACTATTACAAGCTTTATAATAAAGCGAAAGCCACACTTCTCAACACCAAGACGCTCAAAGAAACTGCCCTTGAAGAAGTAACTTACCTGGATTCCGTAGTGGTTAGTTTAGCTCAGGCGTCCACCCTGGTAGAACTCGATGAAATCCGCCTTGAACTAGTAGGTCAAGGGTATATAGCCGGAAAACACTTGAAAAAGGATACCTTCAAACCAAAAAAAGGACGCCTCAATACGAAGTCGAAGGCGAAAGCTCCCAAAGAATCAATCCGCCCACGGATCTATCGTTCCAGCCAAGGCCGAATCATCTTTGTCGGAAAAAATAATGCCCAAAATGATTGGTTGACTATGCGTAAAGGAAAACCCAATGATCTTTGGCTCCATGTCAAAATCATTCCAGGTTCACACGTTCTGATTCCCCTCGAAGATGGGGAAGAATTCCCAGATGATATCACCCTCGAAGAAGCGGCTGCACTCGCTGTCTATTACAGCCAAGCCCGCGGTTCCTCTCAAGTTCCCGTGGATTACACACATGTTAAACAGATCAAGAAGCCTAATTCAGCTAAGCCCGGAATGGTGATCTACGATCAAAACTGGACATTATATCTCACGCCTAAGCCGGAAATCCTTGAGCGTTTGCTAGCTAGCGAAGAGCCTCTAGAGTGAACTCGTTCAACTTAAGTTGAACATCGAGTCTTTGGTGGGGGACTCTACCCCGAAGCAGAATAGGGTGTACCACTCCCACTTGAAGTGGGAGTCTTACGATTTGGATAAAAATATTTTAAAACTAAGGGGCAGTTCAAATGAATTTGAGGTAGCCCCTTATTAGTTTCAGATTTCCATATTTATGGGATGTACTTGCACTCTAATGATTTGATATAATCGGAGTAAATTCCTGTTTTTAGATGAAAATTGGGGGATTTCTACACAAAATCGCTGAGAGGGGACTACAGTTATTATTAAATTCGTAAGGAAAACTGCCAATTTACTCATTTGGACAGAAATAGTCCTTCACCTTATCGTTTTTGTTATGCTAGTATTAGCTGCCATCCTTATAATTGTTGATTCAATTAGGAACTTGGACAATGCTAATTTTTCACTTCTTACACTTTTAAGCAACGCATTACTTCTATTAATAATAAAAGAAATAATATGGACCGTTCTCCGCTTTATCAAGCAGGAAAAATTTAGTTTAAGTCCTTTCATCTATATAGGGGTGATTTCGAGTATCCGAGAAATAATGTTTTTAAGTATACAGAAGACCATCGAAAAGCCAGAGGGTTTAACCATTACCCTCGAGATTTTAGTTAATGCCTTTGTAGTTTTCCTACTCGTACTGGCTTACTATTTCTTTAAAAAAGCACGAGTCTTAGCTGGGGAGGATTCATAAAAGGAATTATTTGCTTACATCCTTTTACGCACTAAAAAGTTGTCTTCAATTAAAAGCCAATTCTGAGGAAAGTCATTTCCCAATACCCAGTAGTAAAACCCCCGAATCCCGAGCTCCTTGACCAAATCAAACTTAGCCTGCATACTTCGGGCATCCTCAAACCAGACTTCATGCCGTGCTCCCTGTTCATCCGTATATCTAAACCACGGGGCTTGGGAGACTTTGTCATAGTTAATGCTTACACCGTAGCGGATGGCGAGCTCCAAAGCTCTTTGAGGACTAATTGATTTAGCGAATTTGCCCCCAGGTACATACGGAAGGGTCCAATCATAGCCGTATAAGGGCATTCCCATCATAATCTTCTCTTTCGGTACGACTGATATCGCATACTGCATGACTTGGCGCATCAGATTTATGGGCGACACGGCCATCGGGCTACCTCCGGACCAGCCCCATTCGTAAGTCATCAAAAAGATAAAATTAACAACTTGACCAATTGCCTGATAGTCATGGCCTTCATAAAGAACCCCTCGCTGCTCTGCCCTAAACTTTGGTGCCAGAGCAGCAGAAATAAAATACCCGCGAGTTTTTAATAATTGTCGAGCTTTTTGTAAGAAGCGGACATATCGTGCCCTATTCTTTGCCCCTAAATACTCAAAGTCAAAGTCAAGCCCTCTGTATCTTTTTTCAGCCATAACCTGAAGGGCTTGGTTCAAGACTCGATCCTGTAAGACTTCGTTCGTAAAGATAGTGGTGGCAATTTCTGTACTAAATCGTCCGTTCTCAAAGTTGGTTAAGACTAAAATGGGTAAGACTCTATCCTTAAAAGCAGCATTCAAAGACGGCTGATCCTCCACCGGGGTAAGACTTCCATCCCGTTTTACCGCATAACTAAAAATGGCAAGGTACGTTAGGTGCTCTCCAACCTTATCAATAGCCCCAGCCGATCGGGCTCTGGTCATTCTGGGATCAATGTAGGCGTTTATTTCTACGCTCTTCCTTGGTTTCTGTGGTAAGTATAAGCGTAAACCAACCGGCATGTTATTAGGATTTCGGATCTGGTTGATTCGGATTATTTCTTCTACAGAAACTTGATAACGACGACTGATTAACCATAGATTTTCTTCAGGTTGAACCCAGTGATATTGACCACTTATAGGTATTACAAGTGTTTGACCAATGACCAGCCGATTGGGGTCTGGAACTTGGTTACTCTCCACAATCTCCTTGGCAGAGATCCCATAAGCTTGAGCAATCCTACGGAGAGTCTCTCCCGACCTTACCACGTGAATTTGCATATTTATCCCCCTCTACGCACGCAAATCTCTCCTGTTACTTTATGTTCAGAGGGAAATATTCGCGCCTCAGAAAGAAAAAGATAGGTAAAACTTTTGATACGGACATGCGTAGTCTTAAAAAACAAGTTCGTATAGCAAAACCGCTAGGCATGAAGGTCCAGCGGCTTTCTATACTTAATAAACATAATGAATTATTTAATAGTGGCCTTTAATGAGAATTATTAAGAAAGTCCTTCTATTTCATAATGATTCCTTCCGGATCAATGATTTTATAGAGCAGATCCAACTCTTCATAGGTAGGAGTCAGAGTTTCTCCTTTTACCCTAGAGATATTGAGATCGAAACTGCAGTTTTCACGGCATTCCTCGGCAGTAAATCCAGGATGAAACGTATCCAGATACATTTCGCCGTTTTCGTCAAAGCGATAGACACCCATGTCAGAAATGACAGCGGCTGGTCCACCAAAGAACGCCGGACCATAGACTTCCTGTTTGGGAACCCATTCTTTATCAGGCCAATGAGGAATTTTCCAGCCGGGCGAGGTGATATAGCTGACTTTTTCCACAAAACGACGTTTTTGATTTAACTGGGGCATAATCAAAACGCTTCTCTTGGCCAGGGAATGGATATCAGGATTACCACCACCGCCGGTAAGCCTTTTACCCGTGGGACCGCCCATAAAGGTGCAGTTAACGTTCCCATAGAGATCTACTTCTGCACCACCCAGATATGCCAAGTCTACCTTACCAGACTGTAGTTGTCCAAACACGTCGGTTAGACCATCGGCAACTGCAGCCTGGTAGCTGCAACGGGCATCCGCTACCGAGGTCGGCAGGTCTTTGGGTCTACCGTCTATAGAACCCGATTCATAGATACAGATGGCTGTCGGTGCTTGAGTATGCTGAGCCAACATGATAGCCAGCATGGGGAGGC
>LOEW01000222.1 GCA_001516045.1 Desulfosporosinus sp. BRH_c37 | reverse complement strand
AAAGATGTACATAAGATTGGGTTTGTTAATTTTGAAGCAATACCTTCAGTGAAAATTGGCAAGTTAGCCGTTGATATAAAATATAAAAGAAAATATAAAGGCATCGGATCTATAATGGTTGAATTAGCTAGAGGTATAACTGAGGATTTGAGGGAAATCGGAGTTGCATGCCGATTTATTACTGTAGACGCAGATACTAAGAACAATCCTAGTGTTGTTGACTTCTACTTAAAACAAGGATTTAAACTTAATGAGAAGTATAAAAGAGACAATACAAGTATGAGATTAGATATTTTCTCAGATATTGAAAATTTAGAAGAGGCAGGTACAAAATAGCTTGCAAATAAGATCTTCGAGAAATCGGGGGTCTTTTCTAATAGCTCGTATAACGGGAATGTATAAGTGCCAACAATTACTATAGCCTAAATTCTTCATTATTCTGTAAAACCCTGCCAACAATTGTTCCTTTTTACAATATTCTTGAAATTATATACTATTATCACGGACCTTCTGCATGATAGTCTATCTTGCATAGCTCCCTCTGCGTAAATTATAGCCCTCAGCTCAGACAATTTTATGTGAAAAAGGAGCGAAGCCTAAGATTTCCTTAGTTTCGCTCCCTTTTATCCCTATTTTCCTAGCACACCACAAATCACTTAGAATCCCTTCTTGATAACCCGCAAGACCAGTTTTAAGAAGTTTTGCTAGATCCAATTCTTCTATCTTTATGGTCATCACAATATCTCGTACAACTTCATCAACGCCTCGTCCAGCCACCTTAAATGCTGGCTGAATTCTTGGCTGGCGGCTACTTTTTCACAAACATTTGATTAAAAACTTTTCCTGTTGAACTATCTGTAATCCCGATTCCGATATAGCTGTAGCTGGCATTAAGTATATTTTTTCGAGCCCTTCTGAAGCCATTAAGGCCGCCTGGGCATTTCGACTCCCCACGGATCTGCTGCAGAACCACACCGGTAACTGCTTGCTGGCCGCACCGGGCGGAATCATAACCTTGGATCAACCGGTTCTGCTTCTAAAGCCAAGGTCGCTAACACACATTCATGAATCCGACTGATCGGCTCCTGACTTACAAAGCGTTTAATCCCTTCCACTCCCAAGGCAAACTCCATGAGGGCATGCCGTTGTTTGCGCTTAACATTTCTTTGCTTTAAGCGCACCAGATTCTCAGGCTGTAAGTAATCCATGCCATAGATAATATGAAGATACTTTCTTCCTCGAACTTTGATTGCTGGTTGCACTAACCCGCCTTTTTCATTTCTGGCAATAAACGTTTCCGGTTTTACGACAAAGCCTTCATGTCCGTTTTCCGTCATTTCCTCCCACCAGAGAATTGCTTCTGCCTCAGTCTTCTCATTGGTCACGACTTTGAACTCAGTCTCAATCAATAGGTCAGACAGCTTGGCAAGCTCCGTGTTCTGTTCCATGTGCCACAGATGAGATTGGTCAAAATAAGTTCTTCCCTGGTGAGCCAGGACATGAAAGGGAGCAATTTTGATCCCCTCAACCCCTTGGGTATCCCAGCAATACTTTTGAAACACCTCTCGAAAGACTTGAGCATTCTCTAGCTTACCCTTGTATTCCTCAATCCAAGAGTCAACCTCCCAGCCATTCACTTTGGCCAACTCGAGTTTCTCTAAAAGTTTCCTGCGGTCCAGGAGTGATACTTCCGAAACATGAGCGTACTGAGAGCTAATGAGTTCTTTGGCCTTTAAATTCCAGGGCAAAATTTCCGCATCTAACAACACGAAATCCGTGTTGTTCTTAGTGAAGTATTGTCCTTGATGTAAGTCCGCATTCAATTGCTTGATAAGCTTTGCGGATAATTCCTGATCAAAAAACCCTCGACCCGTCCTAGTATAAATGGTTCCCAACTTTGGTGAACCGACATATCCAACCGCAGTTTCCTCATCCTTAAACAACAGCAGAATACCCCGGCTGCCCATATGTTTCTTCTCCACAACCATGGTTGTTATCCCCTGCTTGCGATAATACATAAAAGCCTCTTGCGGATGTTCAAAATAATTACCTAAGGAAGAGGGCTCAGGGGCTGGGCTCATGGTTGGAGGAATATAGATCAATTCCTCAAGCGGGACAGTATAGTGAGAAATAGCTTCAATCGCCGACTTTATATAGTCGGCATGAAGTTTAATTTCCCCATAGTCTTCTGTCATTACAGAATAGCCCTTGAGAAAACTCTGGATATTGGGAGGATTGAAGCGTTCTTTTTTCCACTTCTGTAAGAAGCTCTCGGGATCTTCGGCATAGTCTTTCTGAGCCTCAACAGCTACAAACTGTTTTTCTGGATAACGATAGGCCGTTAACCTGCCACCGAAAACCACGCCTTGGTCAATATTGATCGTGTTATTGATGACCATCGGCTGGGGTCTGGGGTCATGCCCCCAAACAATTATTTCTCCGGATCTATGATTGACAAACCAGTCTTTACGTACCGGTTTCCCGCTCTCTTCGAAGCCCTCTGTATCACCATAGCGACAATAGTCACGAATTCCTTTGGATTCCTTGCCAATATAGTGATCTCGTATTCCGGCATGGGTTGCCACAACCACCCCGACGCCGTTACTCGTAAATACTAAGTTTGAAGGGGCACTTAGAAGCAGACTTCTAACCTTTTCTTTCAACGCTTCTGCAGCTTCTTGACCGTGTTCTCTTTCATAATCAGCAAACTCGACTGGAATGAGTTCATCCCCATGGGCTAACTCGACCTTTCGACCGTCCAGCCAGCGGGCAATCTTCCAGCCGTGGTTACTATCGACCATAAAAGCTAATTCTCTTTCTACATGGTTGATAAAGAATTTCAGGCAGTCAATGCTGTTTGGTCCTCTGGAGAGCACATCCCCCACCGAAACTAGTTTTCGACCTTCGGGATGGGTGTATAGCCCCTCTTCATCTGACCGATAACCCAGTTTTTCAAGCAGGGCAAGGAATTCGCCATAGCAGCCATGGATATCCCCAATAAAATCGAGACCGGCCCCAACCTCTTTGAGCAAGGGGTTTGTTGCTCGCCCAAAAAGCGTATCTTCTACTTCCACTTCATTTAATATGTAGGAACCTGAAAAGCCTTCCGTCTTTAGGGAACGAAGATTACTCTTAAAGGCTCTGACCTGCTGTTTGATTCGACTGCGCCCTCTAGGCTGCTCCCGTTGTTCATCTCTTTCAAACAATAATTTTTCGTCCATATCTAAGGCAATGGCCAGAATCGGAACGTGCTTACGACGGGCTAAATCAAGGTACTTCTTCCGATCGTCAGGCCAAAGATGAGTCGCATCCACAACGGAAAGTTTCCCTAAACCACAACGAGTTTCTATAAGATTAGCCATCCCCTCAAAGGCTTTTTGGGAAATCAATTGATACTCTGCCAAAAGTACGTCTTGCTCATCTTTAGGCCGTTTATTCAGTTCTATAAATTCCGTATCCGCGACTAAGACCCTAAATTGATCCGAACTGACGATTTCTGACCGTAATAAGATACCCTGATCAACCAGTCGATTTAGCAGGGTGCTTTTGCCGCTGTTGGACGGCCCAACCAATAATACGATTCCGGCATGGGGAAAACGGATCTCTTTACTCATTCTCTATCCCACCCTGTCTTGTGAAGATCGCTATTTGCGAAGGGTGTCCATACCCTTCGACTTCTTCACCAATTCCGTCTAATTGAACCTCGTAGGTATAGTTCCTTGCCAAACTATGAGTCCACTCGAAAAATTGAGCCCGAGTCCACTCAAAGCGATGATCCTTATGACGAACTGCCTCATCCATTTGATAAACAGTGTTATATTCCACATTCGGAGTCGTAACAATTAAAACCTTAGGCTTGTACCTGCCCAAGATCGTGTCCATGACTCTCGGTAATCGACCTTCATCAATATGTTCGATCACTTCACTAAGAATCATGACATCTTTATGTCGCAGTTGCTCATCATAGTAAAATAATGAACCCCAAATTGGGATCGGTTCAGTAAAGTCATCCTTTCGACTCGCTTCTGAAAATCGTTTGAGGGCGCGAAGTTGCTCCTTCTCCGTGGGTTCCACAGCCAAAATTTCTTTGACACCCGGGATGAACCCAAGTCGTACCGATAACTTACCTTCCCCTGCTCCGAAGTCAACAATACTTTCTTTGGAGGGTAAATTTTCAACGATCTTAACAACCCTTTGATAGCGAAGTTCATTCAATCTTACGACGGGCTGGGATTCTAAAGTAGGCTCGGGCGTCATATCTACTTTCATCGTATCTACGTTCGTTATATTAACTTTCGTTATATCAGGCTGATGGAATTTTGCCCCCACCTGATCAATCAATTCCCTGAAACGCAAGGTCCGTTTAATAATGAGATCTTTAAGTGGATGATCGGATAGCCACCCTTCCCCATATCGTTCCAGTTTTTCTATTTCACGTTCATCAATAAAGTAATGCCGATAATTATCAAGCATCGGAATCAAGACAAAGAGATGTCTGAGAGCGTTTTGGATAGTGACGGTTCCTTTTAAATTTATAAAACGAGCTGAGCTTCTCTCCTTGAGCCGGAAGTTATAAGCTGCTTGTCCTCGTTCAATTTCTATTTGATAACCTAAGGTTTCAAAAAGTTCCTTAATCGCTGAATCGGTTAAATCGGTAGCCACCGGCCCAAAGCCTATGTTCAGCTGAAAGGCATGCTTTGCCCAGTCCAGATATTCTTCTTTGGGTCGACCATTCAGAGCCGTTCCTAAGGCCGACCGGATATTTGAACAGAAAATACTGCTGACAACAAATTCCCTGTCGTTGATGTATTGGGTAATCTGATAAGTATCCGGGCTATTCTTAACCAGTTCGACGGGATCGGGCGTAACAAAGATTACCGCTTCAACTTCCCTATCACTAAAGAGAGTATAGGTTAAGCGAACGCGGTGCCCCTTGTCCATTCGGTCATAAAGATTGCGAGGATTCTTGGACAAAAGAAAGGAAAGCATGTTAGCCCCTTCCCCCGTCGCTTTAATTGCTAGCTGCACAAGCATATACTCCTGTCCTTGAGAACTTTGTTTAGTTATACCCTATGAGTCATCATTCCATGACTTATCAGTGCTTTATTTTACTTTCTGAGTCCCGCAGGTAGTCTTTGCTTCATCGACGATCCGATAGCACACAGCTTACCCCACAAAGAAATAATCGCATTTACTATTCACGCTTTCTTAGTTGTTCTTTATTAAACTGTTAGTTCCTACGCCTTCACCCATAGATTCGAATATTTGCCCATATATGCTGATTATTTCATCAATGGGAATCGCTGTGCCATCGGTCATAACGACAACCCGTTCATATTTGTCTATCTTTTTAGCCGTACTGATAGCAGTAACATAGGCGCCGCCATTCTTCTTCGCATCCGGCTGAAAGTAGGTAATTGCAATTTCGGGATACTCTTTAATCCGATCTGCAATGATTTGCAGCCTATCACTCAAAGCGTCCTTCATATATTCGTCCAATTTTACTCTCTCGTCAGTCAGTCTTGCGGTTTCTTTGATGGCGGCATCATAGCCGGTCAGTGCGGCGAAAGGGGAAAACTGAGCTGCCCGTTCAATAGCAGTCATATGAGGGCGTGTCGTAGAGACATGGTGAGGTAGATTAATGATGTCGTCATATGTCCTCGTCATGACTTGTGCCCTCCAATCTGCCTGTTCCGGTCTACAGTGGTAGCGCCTTCCTCCAGATTCATACCCTTTAGAATTGCGTTCTTGCCGTATTTCTTTTTTATTTCAAGCATTGCTTGCTGCATCTTTTTTTCTCGTGCAAGCTCAGCTTCTTCATCTTCTTTTTTCGCCTGCGAAGCCGCGTAATCCGTAAAGAGATCAAGTTGTTCAAAGTTGCTCGTCTTTTGAACAGTTGCCTCATCAATAACATGATTCGCTGTGATGTTGACTCTTCTGATCAGAAAATTTTTGTCAACAATGCGTTCAAACAGATCTGTGACGGCATCCATGATTAGCTTTGTAGAGGAGGTCTGTCTGCCAAGATTTACTGAACCATGCGCGGATTTCGGAACGGCGCGTCCGTAGTGGTCAATGGTGATTGCCCCGTGATATGATTTCTTTATCTCTGGATTTGTTAGATTATCGATATCATATCCGACCGTCAAAACAAGCTGATCGGTCACAAGCCTTTTATCTACCAGATCAAGTACCAGCAGATCTGTCATTTCCCGTACGATCAGCTTCGCTTTGTCAAAAGTATAGGCATAGTGCAGTACCTGCCCCGATCCAATACTGTTTGTACTTGGCTTATACGCTTTAATATCTGCAATTGTGCATGGCTCCCACCCCCACGCATGGTCGATCAGCAGCTCAGCGTTGATGCCGAACAGCTTATACAGTAAATCCTCGTTGTAGTAATCGGTAGGTTTACCGAGAGAGCATCTTGCAATATCCCCCATTGTAAAGAGGCCTTTTTCCTCCAACTTGTTGGCATATCCTTTTCCAACGCGCCAAAAGTCTGTTAGAGGCCGATGCGACCACAGGGAGCGACGGTAGCTCATTTCGTCCAGCTCGGCAATCCGCATACCGTTGTTATCAGCAGGTATGTGCTTTGCCTGAATATCCATAGCGATCTTGCTAAGATACAGGTTTGTGCCAATACCCGCCGTTGCTGTAATGCCAGTTGTTTTGAGTACATCCAGAATCATTTTCGCGGCAAGCTCACGGGCTGAAAGATTGTA
>LOEW01000221.1 GCA_001516045.1 Desulfosporosinus sp. BRH_c37 | reverse complement strand
CAAGGATGCGAAGCAAGAAATATTACAATTGTACAAGGAAATATCGGAAGGGATCATGTGCACATGCTGCTGTCATGTCCTCCGAGTCTGGCACCGAGTAAAATAGTACAATATCTTAAGGGGAGATCATCAAGGTTATTGCAGGATCAATATCCGGAATTAAAGAAAAGATACTGGGGTCAACATTTATGGGCGAGAGGGTATTTTTGCGCAACGGTAGGAAGTGTGACAGAAGAAACGATTAAGAAGTATATAGAAGACCAAGAACTCTCGGGAGGTAACGAGATTTTTAAGATTACTGAATGAGTTTCAGTCATAAAAAAGTTGCTTTCAGCGACAGGTCTTTTCAGAAGGATTAATCCTTGGGCGGTCGACTTTCAGTCGATAAGCATTTATGCTTTAACCCGCCCACTTCAGTGGGCGGTAGTTTAGTAATTACTTTCATAAAATAAATTCCCCCTCACAATTTTCTATAGGCACAGTATACTTTAGATAAGAATTAAAAGAAGTTACCATGGTAAACTATTTGAGGTGATTTAAATAAATATTGACAGCTATAGCGATGTATTAACCAGTATCAATCTTTTTAGTGGTTTTACAAAAGAAGAATTGAACAAGATATTTAGTTCTTCAAAAGTTGAGATAAAAAACTATGGGAATGAACAAATTATCCATCTTCAAAATGAGATCTGTCATACTATGGACATTATTTTGAAAGGTAAAGTAGCTGTTCAGAACATAGATGAAAACGGGAATGTATTGACAATTAATGTTTATTCCGATAGGGATATCATAGGATCGAATCTTATATATTCGAGTAGAAATTATTATCCTATGACAGTGGTAGCTACAACCAAGCTAACTATTCTCCATTTGCAAAGAGAATTGATACTTGAACTTTGTCAAAGTAATGTAAACTTTATGGTTGGGTTGATAAAAATTATCTCTGATCGAACGATTATTTTAACAGATAAAATTAATTCTATATCCCTTAAAACAATCAGACAATGTATATTCGATTTTTTAAAATTTGAATTCCATATTCAAAAAAGCAATGTCATTAAACTTAATATTTCTAAAAAGGATTTGGCTGAAAGGTTGGGTATACAAAGATCCTCACTAAGCAGAGAGTTAAATAAAATGCGAAAAGATGGACTATTAGAATATGATGCAAGGACTATTACCCTCAAAAATATTGATATAGGTAAGGATTAGAGCTCCATCCAAAACAACGTAAAAAGCCCTTGGCAGTTCAAAATGAACTGCCAAGGGCTTTTAGTGTCATTCTATAATAATTGCTTCAACGGGGTAACCCGTCGCTGCTTCTTTAGCGGTATCTTCAGATTCTGATGGGATAGGGTTTGGGAAGTATTAATTTGATTGACAAACCATTAAGGCATTGCCTTTTCTGCAAATTCATGAAGCCAATCTAGACCGATTCGATCGATAAGCCGCCCAAGTCGTTCTTGAGGTTTGGCATTTTCCTTATAATAAGCAATAACAGCGTCCACCACTGGTAGAACTTGCTCCTTCTGGAGATTTTCTAAGATGATATTACCCTGCCTTGGCTTGACTCCACCTTTCCTCCGACATAAAGATGATACCCTTTGCTGGTTCCCATTAAACCTAAGTCAACAGAAGCAGAGTCTGCACATTTGTTAGGACAACCAGACAGGCCCATTTTAAATTTCGAGGGCAATTTCATGCCGTGATAAAGCTTATCAATTTCCAAGCCCAAGGCTAATTTTTCTTGTAAGAATAAGTCTTTTTATCCATTTGCAAGATGCCACCAACTGGTTGAGCTATTACTTTTGTTTTAAAAACGTGAAACGGTAACACTCTCAAACGAACAATTCCATGATAAAATACTCAAAGACATATTCTGCGCCTATTGTCCCAATCATCATCCAAGCTACATACTTCGCAAAGACAAGAATTAAAAGAGGAGGAGAGCACACCTAAATGCCGAAAACAACACGACGTATGATCGCCATCCTGGGAATCGGTACCTTCCTAGTAGTCAGTTTATTATTCTTGACTTATCATTTCGTCATAGGGCCACAAGGATTAAAAACAAGTTTACCCACCTTGAGCTCAACCACTGTAGGAGAAAACAAAGCATGTGTGGAGTGCCACCAGAAAGACAACCCTGGAATTGTTGAGCAATATCATGACAGTAAACATTCAGGTCGGGGAGTCCAATGTCTGGACTGTCACAAGCCGGTTTCCGGACAAGAGACGATGACGAAGGACCATTATAAAGTGTCCGTCATAGCCAAACCATCGCCCAAAAACTGTGAACAATGCCACAAGGACGAAGTAAAACAGTTTGAAGACAGTAACCATGCTGCAAAATCGTGGTATTCTGTCGAAGGCGCGAAGAATTTCACTCCCGAAGAACTTGCTAAGAACCATTTGCTTGATGCGAATGGAAAACCAGTTGGTGGGGGCAACGCCAATCCTGTTTTTAATCTGATCGGTAAAGATGTCAGTGCTCAGTCCTGTGAGGTATGTCATGCAATCGGCCAAAAGAATCAAGATGGAAGCTTTGGCGATTGTACTAAGTGCCATCTTCGACACACATTTGACGTGACCCAGGCCCGCCAACCGGAAACATGTGGTCAATGCCACTTAGGTCCCGATCACCCCCAAATTGAAATTTACAATGAGTCCGCTCACGGAGCATATTACCAAGCTAATAAAGAAAAATTCAATATGGATGCTCCTGCCGGTACCTTGACGGTCAAGGATTTTCCGGCCCCGACTTGCGCCACCTGTCATATTTCGGCTTTTGGCAGTGTTCCGGGAACCCACGATGTAGGCCAACGTCTTAACTGGACGCTAACCCCTGAAACCGCTTCGATACGCAAAGATGGAGCTGCTCACCAGCAAACGATGAATGCTGTCTGCCTTAATTGTCACGTTCAACCGTTTATCGATGATGTGATGAGTAAGGCCGACAAAACGATTGATCTTACGAATCAAAACGTAAAAAAAGGAAAATCAATTGTCCAAGATCTAAGCGATACAGGCTTACTGGGGACTAAGCCGTTCGGAACTCCTTTAGATTTCCTCTACTTTGAACTCTGGCACCACGAAGGCCGCAGAGCTCGGTTTGGAGCCGTCATGGGGGGAGCAGACTACGTGAACTGGAATGGAATTTATGAGCAACAAAAAGCTTTAGTAGAGATGCAAGCTCAAGCCGATGCTCTGAAAGCGAAGCACTAGGAGGATTTAGATATGATCGATCGGCTTAACCAGCTAACCGCTACCTATAAAACCCCGCTTTTGTTAGGAATGATGGGCTTTAACTTCCTTCTGACCGGTGTCGATGTCTTGATGGCGCACTCTCAAAACAACTTTTTCCGTTGGGAATTGATCCCCTTGATTTACTGCCCCCTCGCAATTTTAGCGATTCTTGCCCAACTCATATTCCGAGCCGATTTCGTGGTAAGGCGAGCCTTTCAGACCGTGATGTGGTTGGGTGTTTTTGTAGGCGTTTTGGGTACCTTTTTTCACCTTACCGGCAATGCTACCTCAAGCCAGGAGAGTCTATACCACCTCCTGATTGAGGGCTCTCCCATAGCGGCTCCGATTGCCTTTGCAGGAATCTCTAGTTATGCTTTGGTTAGTGAACACTATCGAGGAACGAGCCGACG
Organism: Desulfosporosinus sp. BRH_c37; assembly: GCA_001516045.1. Taxonomy (GTDB): domain Bacteria; phylum Bacillota; class Desulfitobacteriia; order Desulfitobacteriales; family Desulfitobacteriaceae; genus Desulfosporosinus. The sequence continues at coordinate 11,111 of LOEW01000221.1, read as the reverse complement.
GTCTAAATTGCTGCTGTTAGTTGGTCTTGGCTTCCTGGGCGCGGTTATAGCTGCGTTTTTAGACCATGCCCGTCTCGGATTTATACCAAGTTATACCCTGATTCCTTTAGTGACGGGAACGCTTGCCGCCCTGTCCTGCTTCTATATGGCTTATAGTCAACCAAACCAAAAGGAACTATATATTTGTTTAGCCGTTTTATCCCTTAATCTCTTAGTGGGTATTTTGGGATTTGGATTTCATCTCTTAGGAGATTTAGCCGGAACGCAGACAATCAACTGGGCTAGAATTTTATATCGAAATCCTTTGCTCGGTCCGCTCCTCTTCTGTAACCTGGCAGTCCTAGGTGCTTTAAGCTTGCTGCCGGAATCGCCCGTTAGGCTGGGAGATTGCCAAAAAGGAGAAGCAACAGTCCCTAGCAAAGTTCGATATTAAATGCAGCAAAGTTCATTTCAATTAGGCGACGAAAGTCGTCTTTTTTCTTTTGAGTGATATTCTTCCGGAAAACGTGACTCATGTCACACATTGAAGACAATTATTCTGATAGGATGCAAACATAGAAGGAACCAATCGACGGCGGGACGTTAGTGAAACTTAAATTTATGGAATTGAAAGGATGATTAATCTATGTTTTGTTATCAGTGTCAAGAAACAGCTAAAGGAACCGGTTGTACTATTAAAGGGGTTTGTGGGAAACCAGATAATGTAGCCAAATTGCAAGACCTGCTGATTTACACTTTAAAGGGGATCGCGGTTTATGCAGTTCAAGCACGTGAACGCCATCTCGAACGCCAAGATGTTGATAAGTTCATTATGGAAAGCCTCTTTAGCACGATTACCAATGCTAACTTCGATAAAAACCGCTTTGTAGAACGAATTCAAGCTGGTCTCAAACTCCGTGAAGATCTTAAACAAGCAGTCCTGAGAGTGGGAGGGTCGATTCCAGCGAACTTACACGATGCCGCAACCTGGATAGCGCCAGCAGAGGAATTTGAAACCAAAGCCGCGCTCGTGGGCGTCTTAGCGACAGAAAATGAAGACGTTCGCTCACTCAGAGAATTGCTCACCTACGGCTTAAAAGGGATTGCTGCTTATGCCGAGCATGCCTATACCCTAGAATATAAAGAGTCAGGTATCTTTGCCTTCATCGAAAAAGCCTTAGCTGCCACCCTTGATGACACCCTTGTAGCCGGTGATCTCGTGGCCCTCGTCTTAGAAGCAGGGAAATACGGAGTCGATGTGATGGCCCTCCTGGATAAGGCCAACACCACCTCCTACGGTAATCCAGAACTCACTAAAGTAAATATCGGCGTGAGAAACAACCCAGCCATCCTGATCAGTGGCCATGATCTGAAGGACCTTGAAGAGCTGCTCATCCAAACGCAGGGTTCCGGCGTGGATGTCTATACACATGGGGAGATGCTTCCAGCTCATTACTATCCTGCTTTTAAAAAGTATGACAATTTTGTCGGCAACTACGGTAATGCTTGGTATAAACAAGATAAAGAGTTCGACACTTTTAATGGCCCAATTTTCTTAACCACCAACTGCCTTGTTCCACCAAAAGATTCTTACAAAGATCGCGTCTATACCACAGGTGTTGTTGGCTTCGAAGGCGTTAAGCACATTGTTGATCGTGAAGACGGAAAACCTAAAGACTTCTCTGCCCTCATCGCTCACGCTAAGAGTTGTCCAGCCCCGACAGAAATCGAAACGGGGGAAATCGTCGGTGGATTTGCCCACAATCAAGTTATGGCCCTCGCTGATAAAGTCATTGATGCCGTTAAGACGGGAGCCATAAAGCGCTTCTTCGTCATGGCAGGCTGTGACGGACGTATGAAGAGTCGTGAATATTATACAGAGTTCGCCCAAGCACTGCCCAAAGACACTGTGATCCTGACGGCAGGGTGTGCAAAATATAAGTACAATAAGCTGAACCTCGGAGACATCGGCGGCATTCCGAGAGTTCTTGATGCTGGACAATGCAATGACTCCTACTCCTTAGCCGTGATCGCCTTAAAATTGAAAGAAGTGTTTGGCCTAGAAGACATCAATCAACTGCCTATCTCCTACAACATCGCCTGGTATGAGCAAAAGGCAGTCATCGTATTACTGGCTTTACTCCATCTGGGTGTGAAAAATATTCACTTAGGACCAACATTGCCGGGCTTCTTGTCTCCCAATGTCGTAAACGTCCTCGTAGAGAACTTTGGAATTGCAGGCATTTCGAGCGTAGAAGAGGACATCAAACTGTTCATGGCTTAAGATGCCCCCCTCCTCAAATCGAAAAAGAGCATGAAGGCAAACTTGTACCTATGGACTTGACACGTGAATAAACGGGTCGAGTCTGTGGGTACTATTTATTTGGGATTGAAAAGTAGGGATGGCAAACTGAGCAAATTTCTAAGCTTATCATGATAAAAGAGTCTGCTCAAGCAACAAGAAAATAATCCCTTAAAGTGTGATCCTGTTCACAGCTTAGCAGCTAAGATCATTCTATAATCAATCAAAAGATCCTAGTGGGGAGTGATTTGTGTTGTTTGGTGAAAGAAAAGTGGGAGAGACAGATCCGGAAAATGCGCAAGCCTTGATCCAGCCAGAACATAGCTGGATGATTAGGTACCTTGCCAAATTAAAAGGCTGTACCCCAGGATGAAATCAGTATTTACGGAAAAGAGGCTTTGACGGCAGCGACCCTCGGGATTGATACAGGGAATGTAGCCATTGAGAAGAAACAAAAAGCAGGGCATCCAGGTTCGGTCATTCTCGAAGAGATTGCAAACGAAAAAATAGACCTCGTTGTTATGGGAAACAGAGGGTACGGCCCTATTGCTGGAGCTATGCTGGGGAGCGTTAGCCAACGGATTCTAACCAAAGCGGAATGTCCAGTCATGATTGTTAAGTAATAAAAATGCAGATGCAGATGAAATCGTTTTTACGACAAATAAGACTAAAAGGAAGGTGGAATTATTATGACAGCGATTGAAGAATTAAAAGCTGAGCATCAAGCGGTTTTTATGGCAATTAGTATCTTGGACCAAATCATAAGCAAATTGGAAGTCAGTCAAGCTTTAGAGCTAAGGCATTTGGATCAAATTCTTGAATTCTTCCAGGTATTCGTCGACAAATGCCACCACGGTAAGGAGGAAACGGTTCTTTTCCCCGCCATGGAAGAGGCAGGTATTCAAGGTGAGGGGGGGCCAATCGGTGTCATGCTCTATGAACACGAACGAGGGCGAAGTTTTGTTCAAGGTTTACAAATTGGAGTTGAAGACTATCGAGTCGGTAAGGTCGATGCCCTAGCTGAAATCATTGAGAATGCTCGAAACTATGGTCGGCTTTTAGTTGCACACATTGAAAAGGAGAATAACGTTCTCTACGTAATGGCAGAGCGCGTATTATCTGCTGACAAAATGGCGGAAATGACTAAATCATTCCTTAGGATTGAGGAACTAGTAATCGGTCCGAATAAACACGAAGAATTCCATGCTACCCTACATGCTTTGCAGGATATCTATCAAGCTTATTCATAAAGACATTAAAGAATATGAGTAGATCGATCTTCAATCAAAGAAAGGGGTAACGAGAATGCTTAATAGACTTTCAATGAAAATTAGGCAAATGGAAAGATAAAATTACAAGATATATCCAGAGGCTTAAATTGTTGGGAGAGAAGAGGCCATGCCATCAGTATATTTAAGAGAAAATATTTCAAGACAGCCAGTGGTATTTCATTTTTTAGAAAGTATGTTTCAAAAACATTTGCCTGTGGGCTAGTTAGTTCAAGGCAGTATACAATATCATAACTTAACGAAATGCTTTTGTTAGAAAAATAAAGGAAAGGGGTAAACATTATGATTCCAGGTCAAGCTTTAATAACAGCTATGGGCATTTTACCGCATACTAATTTACATGATGCCCAGAATTTGGCGCTCAGTTTAGATATTCCTTTTTGGCCCCAATTACCGCACTTCCGGTTCAAAGAAGATATGTATGCGCAATTTGCCGAACATTTTCCAGGAATGATTGTTGATGAAGCAAAGCAAAGTCTCTATTTCTCCCACGAGCGATTTGCTCAGGAAATTGATGAATATCTTGAGCAAAGTGTAATTCCAGAGCACTTTGCCTTGTCTATGGAATCTTCTGCAGCGTTTAACGGATTTTTAGCGACTAACCTATCCTCTTACACAATGATTCATGGGCAGACAGTTGGTCCAATTAGTTTTGGACTTAAAATATGTGACGAAGAACGCAAACCCATGATTTATAACGATTTCGTACGGGAGATTTTATACGACTTTCTTTCGCATAAGATAACCTGGCAGTATAACCAGTTAAAACAAGTTAATCCGAACCCTTTTGTTTGGTTGGATGAACCTGGATTAGAAATGATCTTTAACTCGCTCAGTGCTTATACGTATGAAGTGGCTCAAGTTGAATATGGGGCTTTCTTGTCTAAACTGCCCGGCCCTAAGGGGGTTCATTTATGTGGTAATCCAGATTGGTCGTTTCTCTTAAACGCAAACCTCGATATTCTCTCAGTTGATGCTTTCAGTTGGGGACACATCCTGGTGCGTTATGTCGATGAAGTAAAAGAGTTCTTAAAACGCGGGGGGATTATTTCCTGGGGAATCATTCCTACTTTGACCAGCGAGTTATCTTCGGAAACTGCCGATTCACTCACAGACCGTCTGCTTCAATTATGGAAGTTTCTCAATCAACATGGGTTGGATGATGATATATTATTTGACCGTTCTTGGTTAGCCCCCTCTCGTTGCTGCCTTATTAATGGGGATGGAACTGCGAGTATTGACCACTCATTTACCTTGTTGAGAGAGGTTTCCCAAATTCTCCGTACACGTTGAATTAGAGCTATGAGTTTATTAGATCTAATTGTGTTGTTAAGACTCAATATAACTCAGTTTGTTAAAAATTGAACAATCTGGAGGTGCCCAAAGTGGAAAAAATGAACTTGAAACTTTCACGTAGACGATTTCTTCAAGTGTCTGCAGCTACCGGTGTCTTCCTAGGAACAGCAGGTACAGCCTCATTTATTCATCAAGCGGTGGCCACTCCCAAACAGAGTGATCAAACGATTAACTATGTACGCACGACATGTTCGCCAAACTGCACAGGGGCCTGCGGGATGAAAGCCCTTGTCGAGGATGGCCAGATCAAGTCCATTATCCAAGCTGCAGATTATCCCGAACCAGAGTACAATCCCCGCGGCTGTCTGAAAGGGCTTTCCATGACAAACCTGATCTATGGTCCAGATCGTTTGAAGACCCCCCTCATCTTACAAGGGAAGCCTGGCTCCGGGAATTTTAAAGAGGCTTCCTGGAGTGACGCGTTGGACTACACAGCTGAACGACTAAAAGAAATTGCCGATAAATACGGTCCGGAATCCATCGGGGTTCTCTTTCAGGTGGGTGGAACCGGCTACGTTCAAAAAGGGGCTGTGAGCAGGCTAGCGACGTTAGCGGGCTGGACCATGCATCATGCCTATGACCAAAATGGTGACCTGCCAATGTTTTGGCCGATGACCTTCGGGGTTCAGAGTGAAGAACTTGAGCCGAGGGAGTGGACTAACTCCCGTTATGTCATGGTCTTTGGTTCTAATATCTTGGCAACTCGGATTCCAGATGCGCATTTCCTGCTTGAAGCTCGCAACCGCGGCGCGAAGATTATGGTCTTTGACCCTAACTTTAGCCCTACCGCAGCCAAAGCGGATGAATGGTTCCCGATCAAGGCCAGCAGCGACGCAGCGGTTGCTTTAGGTCTGGCGCGGGTGCTGATTGAAGAGAAGCTCTACGCAGCCAATTTTATTATAACCTTCACGGACCTCCCGCTCCTTGTTCGTGTTGATACTGGTAAACGCTTAAAAGCTGACGAGGTCAAAGATCTTGTCAAACCTTCTGATTTTCCTGCCTATCGAGAAGCCTATGTGGCCTATGATGGTCATTTTATAGCGGTACACCCGGAAAAGCTCGATCTTCCTTTAGATGTAATGATCGAAGGAGAAGTGGATGTGCCCCTTAAAAATGGCGAAATCGTGAAAGCCAAACCTGTGTTCCAACTCCTGAAGGAAAGCCTCACTCGATACACTCCAGAAGAAGTTGAGGAACTGACAGGAATGCCCAAAGACGATTTGGTACGTATAGCTCGCGAAATGGCGGGCACCAAACCACTTCATGTGATTTATGGGGCCGGTAATTATCAATGGTATCACGGTGATCTGAAGGGCCGAGCTTTAGCTTTACTGCCTGTTCTGACTGGAAATATCGGTAAATCAGGAGCGGGGATTTCAACTTATGCAGGTCAGTATCGGATTCGTTTTAAAGTAGCAGAATGGTGGGTTCCAGAAGGCAAAAAGCAAAACTGGCTGCCCTTTCTATATGTCCTGCATGGCCCAACTAAAACCATGAAAGCAAAGTGGCCCAAAAATGGGATTAAAGCTCTAGTAGTAGGGTGGGGAAATCCCTTTGACCAACACAACATGGCCAATAAACTCCGGGAAATGGTAGAAAAAGAGGACTTGGAATTTGTCGTAACCACCGATTTTCAAATGACTACAACCTGTCAGTATAGCCATGCTGTCTTACCTGCTGTGTCTTGGTATGAAAAAACTGATCTAGTGGCTACTCCGGTTCATCCTTACCTTCAGTTGCAGCAACCGGCCGTGAAACCGCTTTATGAAGGTAAACCTGAGTTTTGGATAATTCGGGAACTTGCTAAACGTCTGAATCCGGATTTTGAGAAGTACTTTTATCCAGAACTGGAGCCGAATGCTGCAGCGGAGAAAGTGATCGAGCTTCTGCTCAATACCGGAGGACCTGCCGTAGCTGGTATTACATTGGAACAACTCAAAAAAGGCCCGGTACACTTAAAGTCCGAAGTCCCAGGTGACCGACAAATTCCTTTCTATGACCAAGTCCAAAATAAGAAACCATTTCCTCCGATTAGCCTTCCTGCCAAAATTGACCAAACTGCTCAGTTTGTGAAGAGCGGACGGATAGAATTTTACAAAGACGAAGATATCATGCTTCAGGTGGGCGAGGCGCTCCCTGTGCATAAACCTCCCTTTGAGGAAAGTGAGTATGCCCTAAATCCGCTGGTCAAAGAAAAGTATAAATTTAGCTATGTTACCCGTAATGCCATTTACCGAGTTCACTCCACTCATTCTAACAATGTCTGGATGAACGAACTCCAAGAAGGCAAGCCGAGGGTGTGGTTAAGTCCTGCGGATAGCAAAGAAAAAGGGATCAAAGAAGGGGATGCCGTCGAGATTTTCAATGATCGCGGTAAACTTACGGCTTATGCGATTATCGATCCGGGCGTGGGACTAAAGCAAGCGGTTTTTGAGGAGGGCTGGTGGAGCCGCTACTTAAAAGGAGCATCCTACAACACTTTGACTTATCCCTTTATTAAACCTACCCATGAACTATACTTTGTCCCCGGAATGTGGTCCCCTAACACAGCTTGGAACGAATGCCTCTGTGATGTGAGAAAGGTGGATGATCTTCTATGAGACTTGGGATGGTAATTGACCTTGATCGTTGCATTGGTTGCCGTTCCTGTGCGGTAGCCTGTAAATCCCATAATGCGCAGCCACCGGGGACGTGGTGGAATAGGGTGTTTACTCCAGGGAGTTCGTTTCATCAAGCCGCCGTTGGTAAAGAAGGTGCTCTGCAAATGGATTTTTTGCCAGTGTCTTGTCAAATGTGCGATAATCCTCCTTGCCAAAAAGTTTGTCCTACTGGAGCGACTTATACCGATGAACGGGGCGTAGTTTTGATAGACTATGAACGCTGTATCGGCTGTCGGTATTGTATTGCGGCTTGTCCTTATGGAGTTCGCCAATTTAACTGGGAAGACCCGAAAAAGGTTAAGGCGCGGGTTGGCTATGAATTGGGGTATGAGTATGGCTACCCTGTTGACTTCCGGGATAAGGATGGCAGGTTAGTTTTCACAGCTGATCGGCCAGTAGGTGTGGCTGAAAAATGTACATTCTGTGTGCAATACACCTCTAAAGGGGAACAACCGGCGTGTGTTCGAGGTTGTCCAGGGAAGGTTCGAATTTTCGGAGACCTTGATGATCCAAGTTCCGAAGTCAGTAAACTAATACGGAAACGGCCAATGGTTCGCTTGAAAGAAGAATTGGGCACATCACCCAAAGTATTCTATCTCGCACCCTCGAAGCCGATACGTCTGGAGGTGGATTGACGTGAAAAAAAGTAATGCCCTGTTGGGTTTGGCGGGTGCCATAATTCTCATCAGTTTAGTCGCTTGGGGATACCAAGTGAACAGTGGCTTAATCGTGACAAATATGCGAAATCCGTTTAGTTGGGGCTTATATATTGCGACCTTTGCCTTTTTTGTGGGAGTGGCAGCCGGAGGGTTGATTGTTTCTTCGTCAGTCTATCTCTTCAATATTGAACAACTCAAGCCCTTTACCCGCATTGCTTCCCTTTCAGCTTTTGCAAGTATTTTAGGCGCAGGAGCCATGATTTTCCCGGATATGGGCCGAGTGGAGCGGGTTTGGAAGATCTTCCTTCATCCTAATTTCAAATCTCCGCTAGTTTGGGACGTCATCGTTATCACGGCTTACCTTATGATCACGTTCTTAAGCGTTTATGTCCAACTTTTACCGGATTGGAAAAAGGAAGGACGCGGTTTCTTTAATGGGTGGACAAAAAGTCGCTCCCAGGAGAACATAGACTCATTCTCTAAAAAATGGTCCAAACGCGTTGCCCTTGTTGGATTGCCAGTAGCCATCTTGATTCACACGGTGACGGCTTTGATCTTTGCAACCCAGGCTTCCAGAGGGTGGTGGAACACGGCTGTGTTGCCCCCGGACTTCGTTTCAGTTGCGGTCGCCTCCGGAACCGCCCTGGTCCTCGTGATTTCTCTGCTCGCTGTGGGGAAAGAGCAGTTTGAAGAGTATCAGGGAGCGTTCCAAACGATGGCCATAATTGTTGCCGGCTCCTTAGTTATTCACTTTTTCTTTGTCTCGGTTGACCTTATTGTCCATGGATGGTGGGGAAAACCCGAAGCCACGGAAGCCCTTTCTCTTATTTTCGGTCGATATGGGTTTCTCTATGCGGCAGAAATACTAATCCCAGCCTTCACAATGATCTTCTTCTTTTCTGAGAAGGGCAGAAGTAGTTCCAAAGCTTTGATCACTGGAAGTGTACTCCTCTTTATCGGGGTTTTTGCGCACCGCTTGATGCTGATGTTCCCGGCCTTTAATGTCATCCCGCTGACCTTATCCCTTCCGGGGGCGGGGATTGAAAGTTGGGCATATCCTGTGGCTCTGGGTCAGTTTCGAGAAGGCATGCCAGTCTTTGTTGACTCGTGGGATTACACGCCAACGCTGGTTGAGTATGTAGTTGCCCTCTTACCGTTTGGTCTGGTACTCTTTGTTGTCACTGGAGCGCTCAAAATGTATAATTTTTTGCCCCAGAAGCCCGTGATGAGTAAAAACCTAGCAAGCCCAGTTAGCGATCGCGACTTCAAGTGAGGATAATTAATGTTTTCATTATAGTTTGTGCCCCAAAGGGGCATGAGAGTTTAGGAGGGAATTCTTGTGCATTACGTGGTCTGCCTTAAGCAAGTTCCGGACACGTCCGAAGTTCGAATTGATCCGATTACGAATACCCTCATGCGGGAGGGCGTACCCTCAATTATTAATCCGTACGATGCCCATGCCTTGGAAGAAGCAATGCGTCTTAAGGAAAAAGTTGGAGGAAAAGTAACCATTGTCAGTATGGGACCGCCACAAGCCAAAGAAGCGCTGAAAAAAGCCATGTCTTATGGGGCGGATCGCGCCATTCTTTTAAGTGACCGTGCATTTGGTGGTTCAGACTCTTTAGCTACAGCGTATATTCTTTCATCGGCCCTGCTCAAGATACATGAAACCGAACCGATTGACCTTGTCTTTGCAGGAAAAGAAGCGATTGACGGAGATACCGCCCAAACCGGTCCGGGCATTGCTCAGCGCCTCGGATTCGCTCAATTGACGTACGCGATTAAGGTTAAAGAACTTAATGACAAGTCTGTAACAGTAGTACGCAAGACTGAGAGTGGGCGTCAGGTTGTTCAAGCTCAGTTACCTGCCCTACTCACAGTGGAAAAAGAGCTTAACGATTTACGTTACGCAACTCTTCCCAATATGATGAAAGCTGCCGCCTATGAACCAGAGTTGTGGGACGTTAAGACTCTACCTTTCGATACAACGCAAATGGGCCTGAAGGGCTCGCCTACGAGTGTCTCAAGAATTTTTGCACCACCTGGTCGCAGCGGCGGAGAGATAATAGACGGAACGAAAGACCCTGCTGGAACAGTTGCCTCAGTCGTGCAAAAAATCTTCCAGCAAAATATCATCAGGGTTAATCCCAGAGCGAAGGGAGGAATACACTAATGACTGTCTTCGTTGACAATGCAAAATGTATCGGGTGTGGGGCGTGCGTCATGGAATGTCCCGTCGAAGCCCTTGACCTCCTTGATGGGCTCGCAGTAGTCAATCCCAAGAAATGTAACGACCTGGGTAAATGTGTCACGGTCTGTCCGACCAATGCCCTATCCTTACCGAATCAAGCCACTCAAGCCACTCAACCCGCTCAACCCAAAGAAAAACTCGATCCTGAAAAGGGTTCAAAATTTAATTTACAAGACCCTCTGCCGGAGTCCGTTCAGGATTATGCCGCAGGTAATGAGAAAAAGACAATTCGCTCCCAAGTGACGCCAGTAGCAGGTGGAGATGTCTGGAGTGGGGTCTGGGTTATTATTGAATATATTAATGGGAAAATTGCCCCAGTGTCATGGGAATTATTGGGAGAAGGTCGCAAACTTGCTGATGCAATAGGGTGTGAGCTTTGCGGAGTAATCACTGGTCACCTGGTCGAAAGTGTGATACCTGAGGCCTTTGCTTATGGGGCTGAGAAAGTTTATGTTATCGATCATCCGGAACTTAATGATTACCGCACTGAACCCTATGCTGATGCGATTACCGGTCTTGTCACAAAATATCAACCGGAGATTATTTTAATGGGCGCAACCTCTATGGGACGAGATGTTTTTCCGGCTGTGGCGACTAAATTACAAACCGGTTTAA